>QCJI01000018.1 GCA_003216135.1 Prochlorococcus sp. AG-409-A22
TATAGAGTTTCTCTAAACCTTACTTCTTCAATATTTATCTCACTCAATATTAAATCAATATTATTTTTTAAATCTGGATAATTCTTTTGCATTAAATGAATCCCCACGGTAGCAATTTTGGACAAAAATTCATTTTTTATCCCTAATAATCTCCCATGTCTGACCATTCTTCTAATAAGTCTTCTTAATATGTATCCTCTTCCAAGATTGCTTGCTACTACTCCGTCAGAAATTAAGTGAATAACTGCTCTTGTATGATCTCCAATAATTTTTAAAGAAATTTTGGTTCTTTCATCTGAAGAAAAATAGTCAATATTTGCAATCTCAGAAGCCTTTTGAATGATAGGAAAAATTAAATCCGTCTCATAATTATTTTTTTTCTTTTGCAATATTTGTGCCATTCTCTCAAGGCCCATTCCTGTATCAATATTTTTAAATTTTAAATCTGTCAATTTCCCATAAGAATCACGATTGTATTGCATAAATACAAGATTATAAAATTCTATAAAACGATCTCCATCTTCTAAATCAATATTTTGAAGGCCTTTTTCAGGATTGAAATCGTAATAAAGTTCAGAACACGGACCACATGGACCTGTTTTCCCTGAAGACCAAAAATTATCTTTTTCACCAAGTTTAATTATCCTATCTGGATGAATACCAATTTCTTCTCTCCAAATCTTTGCCGACTCTTCATCTTCTCTAAAGACACTGACAATTATATTTTCAGCAGAAAGTCGGTAAATATTAGTAACTAATTCCCAGGCCCACTGGATAGCTTCTTCTTTAAAATAGTCTCCAAAAGAAAAATTACCTAGCATCTCAAAAAAAGTGTGGTGTCTAGCTGTAACACCTACATTTTCTATATCGTTAGTTCTTATGCACTTTTGACTAGAAGTGGCCCTTTTTGATGGTCTATCTTTCAAACCTAAAAAAACTGGTTTAAAAGGTAGCATTCCAGCAATTGTTAGCATAACCGTAGGGTCATCTGGAATTAAAGATGCACTTGGAATGATTTTATGAGATTTCTCATTATAAAACTTTAAAAATGCATTTCTTATCTCATCTCCAGTAATTATTTTTTTAATTAGTTGAGATGTCATTTATCCAGAATAAAAAGAGCAAAAATTAAAAAAAAGCGTAATTTCGGTTATTTCACAAAAGTAATCACGCGGATTTATATTCTATATAACTAACGTTAATTTATAAAGCGAATTATTCTATGATAGCCCCTGTCCAGACAAGTAACTCAAATTTGGCACAAAAAAATAACAGGTTGTCAGTTCAATCTCAAAATTTTGCTGAGGATTCTTGTGCCATAAGATCTTTAGATTGGGATCGCAGTAGATTTGATATCGAATTTGGATTAAGAAACGGCACTACTTACAATAGTTTTATTATTCAAGGGCAAAAACTAGCAATTATTGATACAAGCCATGCGAAGTTCGAAAAATTATGGCTTGAAGAATTATTTAAGCAAGTTAAACCTCAAGAAATTGATTATCTAATTACAAGCCATACAGAACCTGATCACTCTGGTTTAATAAGCAAACTAATAGAACTCAATCCAAATATCACTATCGTAGGATCAAAATTAGCGCTTAAATTCATTGAGGATCAGATACATCTTCCCTTCGAGCGTATAGAAGTTAAGAGTGGAGAGTTTTTAAATCTTGGAATGAATAGGAATAGCGGATTAGAGCATAATATTGAATTCATAAGCGCACCTAATTTACATTGGCCAGATACAATTTTCTCATACGATCACAGCACTAACATTCTTTACACATGCGATGCATTTGGACTACATTATTGCTCCGAAGAATTTTTTGACACTGATCAAAAAGAAATATATGATGATTTTCGTTTTTATTACGACTGCCTAATGGGACCAAACGCAAGAAGCGTTCTACAAGCAATTAAAAGAATAGATAAACTACCTGAACTAAAAGCAATAGCCGTTGGTCATGGGCCTTTACTTAAAAATCAAGTTAAATTTTGGAAAGAAAAGTATATCGAATGGAGTAGTAATAAAAGTAAAGGAAGCGAATTTGTATCTGTATGCTACATAAGCGATTATGGATATTGTGATCGACTAAGTCAAGCTATATCTCATGGCATCAGCAAAGCAGATGCTCAAGTGCAATTAATTGATATAAGATCTTCCGATTCTCAGGAATTAACAGGCTTGATCTCTGCATCTAAAGCTGTAGTTATCCCAACATGGCCAGTTAATTCAGATAATGAATTAAAAGAATCTCTTGGCACTCTGTTTGCAGCATTAAAACCTAAACAATTTACAGCTGTTTATGATGCATTTGGAGGGAATGATGAGCCAATAGATTCTTTAGCTAATAAGTTAAGAGAGCTAGGCCAAAAAGAAGCTTTTTCCCCTTTAAGAGTTAAAACTATACCTGATCCAATTATTTATCAACAATTTGAAGAAGCTGGAACTGACTTAGGGCAACTGATCAATAAAAAGAAGAATATTGCCTCCATGAAGAGTCTTGATTCCAATTTAGATAAAGCTTTAGGTAGATTAAGTGGAGGATTATACGTAGTTACAGCTAGCCAAGGCACGGGTTCAACTTTTAGACAAAGTGCAATGGTCGCAAGTTGGATTAGTCAAGCAAGTTTTTCTCCACCGGGTATTACAGTTGCAGTAGCAAAAGATAGAGCTATTGAATCTTACATGCAAGTTGGCGAAGGTTTTGTTGTTAATATATTGCGAGAAGACAACTACCAAAAAATGTTTAGACATTTTTTAAAGAGATTCGCGCCTGGAGCAGATAGATTTGCTGATGTAGATATAATTAGCAACATTGCAGAAGGTGGGCCGGTTCTTTCTGATTCTCTCGCATTTTTAGATTGTAAAGTAAGTTCGAGATTAGAGACTCCCGATCATTGGATTATTTACGGTATAGTTGCAAATGGTAAAGTTTCAGATCTGTCCTCTAAAACAGCTGTTCATCACAGAAAAGTTGGAAATCACTATTAGAAAATTATTTTTTTTAAAATGTTAGAAATCAATAACAGCTCAGTCTTTGAAGATAAGAACTTATCAAAATTTGAAATTACTGAAAATTTTACTTGCATCAGATTTCTAGATCACAATGAAGAAAAATTTGAACTTGAGTATAATCTTGAACAGGGAACTTCCTTGAACACTTTTTTAATTAGAAGTAATAAAGAGCTGTTTATTATTCATCCACCTGAAAAAAACTATTTAAATTCATTCAAAAAAATAATCTCTATATTTGTTAATCAATTTCAATTAAATAAAATAAATCTCATTACTGGTCATATAAATCCCCAAATCATAGAAACTTTAAAAAATATAAATACTACATTCAAAAACTTAACTATTACATGCTCTAATCCAGGATTTAAACTTATTAGCGAACTTTGGAATCAAAAGAACCCAAACTTAGAAAAATTTGTCGAGGTTGAATTACCTAAAATAAACATAATTAAAAAAGAACTTATTTTAGAATTAGAAAATATTTCACTAGAGTTAATTCCTGTTCCAACAGCGCGTTGGCCTGGAGGTCTAATAGTTTATGAAAGAAATCAAGAAATACTTTTAAGTGAAAAAATGTTCTCTGCACACATTGCCTCTGAATCTTGGTCTGAGACAAATCGAATAAGTACAGAAGTTAATAGAAAGCACTTTTATGATTGCCTAATGGCACCAATGTCTAATCAAATCGTAACAATAGCAGAAAGAATTGCTGAATTAGATATTAAAACTATTGCTCCACTTCATGGACCAGCTATTGAATATAGCTTAAAAAGCTTTTTAAATGACTACATCAGATGGGGAGAAAATCTTTCAACAAATAATCCTAAAATTGCCTTGATTTACGCTAGTGCATATGGGAATACAGCTGCAATAGGAGATGCATTAGCTAAAGGTATCACTAGAACTTCTGTTGAGGTTAAAAGTATTAATTGCGAATTTACTCCTAATGATGAACTAATAAAATCAATTCAAAATGCTGATGGGTATTTAATTGGATCTCCCACATTAGGGGGCCATGCCCCCACTCCAATAGTAAGTGCCCTTGGTACTTTGTTGTCTGAGGGAAATAGAGATAAGCCTGTCGGTATTTTTGGAAGTTTTGGATGGAGTGGCGAAGCAATAGATTTACTTGAATCAAAATTAAAAGATGGTGGTTTCAAATTTAGTTTTGACCCAATAAGAATTAAATTTAGTCCTAATAAACCGAAAATTAAGGAACTGGAAGAAATTGGTACTCATTTTGGGAGAAATATATTAAAAAAAACAAAACAGAAAATTAGAAAATCAGATACTGGAATGATTACGAGTAAAACCAATCCAACACTTCAAGCTTTAGGGAGAGTAATCGGTTCACTTTGCGTTCTAACTGCCTCTAAAGGCAAAGATGAGAATAATGTAAAAGGAGCCATGCTGGCATCGTGGGTTAGTCAAGCAAGTTTTTCTCCTCCTGGATTTAGTATTGCAGTCGCAAAAGATAGATCAGTAGAGTCTCTGCTACAAATTGGTGACGCTTTTGCTTTAAATATTCTTAGCGAAAAAGATTTCAAGGAACCTTTAAAACGATTCACAAAATCTTTCGCTCCGGGGGAAGACCGATTTGAAGGATTCAAGATTGAATTAACTCCTAATAATCAAATAATTATTCCTGAGTCTTTAGCATGGTTAGATGCTGTAGTAAAAGAAAGAATGGAATGTGGAGATCATTGGGTAATCTATGCGGAAGTTCTCCATGGCAATATACTAAAATCAGATAGTCTAACGGCTGTTCATCACCGCAAGAGTGGAGCCAACTATTAAGCTACTTTTTTAAGTTATGAATGATTCAAAAGAAATAATAATCATTTCGGCAAGTTGCGGGAAAAACCTAGAACTTTCTCAAAAATTTCTTGACAAAAGCAATGAAATGAAAATAAGTTCCGAAATCTTAGATCTTACAACTTTAGATATTCCATTATTTAATCCTCGAATTCATAGTAACGAAAATATTCCAGTAAAAATATTAGAAATAAAAGAAAAGCTTTTTGCCACAGAAAAATGGATAATTTGTGCACCTGAATACAATGGATCAATTCCTCCAATTCTCACAAACTTCATAGCATGGTTATCAATATCAGGAGATGATTTTAGAAATTTATTTAATGGTCAGCCAATTGCAATTGCTACATTTTCTGGAGGAGTAGGTTTAGAACTACTGACTTCATTACGAATTCAATTAGTGCATTTAGGAAGTCAAGTCTTAGGAAGACAACTTTTTTCCTCATTCAGTAAACCAATTGATAGCAAAACTATTGAAGATATAATTCAAAGACTATCACAAATGAAAAAATTAAAAACATAAAAATTTCTCGTATTTAAAAGTCTAAATCAATTATTATCATTCCAGACTTTTAATATTTCCCGTGCCATTGGAAGAGCATGTACAGAACCACCTCCTGGAGTGTTTTGTGCAAAAGCAACTATTAATAACTCACTTTTATCTGAAGGAGTAAAGCAAACAAACCAAGCATGATCTAAACCTCCTTCTCCATCTTCAGCAGTTCCAGTTTTACCAGAAACAGAAGGCAAATTTGACACTCCATAATTAATAGATACTCCAGTCCCAGATTCAACGACTTTCCTTAAACCCCTCTTGATAACCTGAATATTTTTTTCATCAATATCAATTTTAATTGGCTTTTTATTTAATATAAATTGTTTATCAAATTTAGATAAATGAGGAGTAACTAAATACCCACCGTTTGCAATGGCAGCATAAGCTCGCGCAATCTGAATAGGAGTAACTTGAACAACAAATTGACCAATAGACATACTTGCAATATCTTCTGGAACCCAAGGAGTTCTTCCTGGTTTACCCCATCCTCTTCCTTCTTTTGCCCATTTACTACTTGCTACCAAGCCCACATTCTCTTGTTCACTTATTTCAATTCCAGATAATGAAGCAAAACCAAGCTTCTTTGAAATATCATAAATTTTATCAACACCTACAGCATGACCAATCTGATAAAAAAAAGTATTACTAGACACTCTCAAGGCATCTTCATAACCAATATAGCCAAAACCTAAATCATTATGCTCTCTAAAACATTGACTACCATAGGTTATGCATCGCTTAGTTTCTAATAAAGTATCGGAAGGAAATTTTCCACTTTCTAAACCAGCTAAAGCAGTTACAATTTTCCACACACTTCCTGGATCATAAGCATTTAAAGCTCGATTAAATAGAGGTTTTTTTGACGAATTAAATAGTGCATCATATTCTTTTTGAGGCTTAAAATCTTTTGAAAAAAAATTCAAATCAAATGTAGGTTTGCTCGCCATAGCTCTTATTGCACCATCACGAGGATCCATAACTATTATGGCTCCACCTTTTTTGTCTTTAAGAACTTTTTCTGCAACTAATTGCAAATTCAAATCAAGTGTCAACTGAATATCCTTTCCTTTTTTTGCAGGCTTAATACCTAAAGATTGTTGAAATGTGCCTGCGGAATTCACCTCAACCATCTCTCCACCCCAGTCCCCTCTTATAAAATCTTCGTAAGCAAATTCTATCCCTGTTCTTCCAATTACATCGTTTAATTTATAACCTTTTTTAGATAAAATGCTAAACTCTGAATCAGTAATTGGCTGGGTATATCCGATAACATGAGAAGCTAATGTCTTATAAGGATAATTTCTAATAACTTTGTTTGAAATTTCAATTCCATTTAATAGTTTTTCATTTTCTTTGAATTTTATAATTTGATCAACTGTTAAATTATCTAATAAAGTGATTGAAAGGTCATTATATTTCAAACCATCAATATATCTTTTTTGTAGCAACTCAGATCGAGTATCTAATAAAATAGAAAGCTTGGATTTATAATTCTTCCAATCTATTTCAGTAACGTATTGAGGTTTTATTATTAAAGAATACTTAATTTTACTATCTGCCAAAATAAATCCATTCTTATCAGTTATCAAACCTCTTATTGGTTGAGATGCAATTAACCTGATTCTATTTTCATTCGACATGTTTTTATAATTCTCATAATTAACGAGCTGCAAAAAAATTAATCTAATTAATATCAATAGAAAAGTAAAAGAAGTTAATAAATAAATAACAAGAGGTTGTCTATTTAATAAAAAATCTTCTTTATTAAAATTCTGCTTTTCCAAATTAAATTTTTATTTAAGTAAAAACTTTTTTTCTAAAGACATTATCGTTTCTTTAATTCTTACAAGTCGGTCAAATAATAATTGATAATTCTTTAGATCCTGATTTTGAGCAAATTCAGTATTTTGGATAGGATCTTTTTCTTGTTTATTAGTCATTAAATTATAATAATTTGTTATTAAGAATTCTTAATAACATTCTAGGAAAAAAATTAAAAATTATCAAAAGAATTTGAAATGATCAATAAATATTCTATTGAATAAATAACTTAAATTGACTGATCTAAATTTTCCTCGAAATAAGGATTACAGCTATTTTTAGATATTCCGAATGACCAACCTACAAATGAAGAGATAAAAATGAATACTATTATTGGGGCAAAAGCTTGTTGAGTATTTTCAAGACTTAACCATTCTTTCCACCTTCTGATCAATTTATTTCTTTGAAATTTTCTTTGCTCATTCAGTTCAATTCTAGCCTTTTTAGCAAAAGATTTTTTAACCCACTTTTCAAACGATATTTTTTTTTGAATTAACATCTTTCTCTCAACTTCAAGTAGTTGCTCAGAATTAAGGTGGGGATGAAATACAGTGATTAGTTCAATAGTTTTTATAAACATTTCTACAGTTGCATCTTTTATAAGTTTTTCTTCTTCGCTAAGATCATTCCAATCTAATTCAGGGAAAAATCTATTTCTATTAGAAGATATTTGTTTTGCAGGAATTTGTCCTGGCTCTCTTAACCAACTATTCGTATTTTCGTCAAATCTTCTCCAATATAAAAAAGGATTAATAAAAATAGTTTTTCTATCTATTTTTATTACATCTCTCTGCAGATGATTTCTAATTTTATTTTTTGTATTTTTTCTATTAAACAAATTTTAATTATATATCTACTTAAGATTATATTTTATAAATTATTTTTAGATATTTATAGGAAAATATTATTCATTTTTTTCTTTAAAATTTAATTGTTCTGCAACTGCCAACGTTTTTTTAAATAATTACAATATTCACAATTAGTTGAAGGTTTAGGAAATTGGTTTGATTGTAAAAGTCTAACAGTTTCAATCACTTTCCCTTCCACCCAAGATGCAGAGCAATTTAACTTAATCAAATGAGTATCAAAATGGAGTTTATTATTAAAAAAACGTTCATTTTTTTTCCCATTAAAGTACAAAAGATAAGCTTCATCTGCAACCTTAAAACCATTCTTTCTAAATAACCACTGATACATTTCTAATTGCCTCTTATATGCTTTTGCATAATCATATTTATTAAAAGTTTGATTCCAATCAAAGTTATTTCTTGAGGTTGCTTTTACATCTGCAATAATCAATTCACCATTCTTTTTTTGCCAAACATCATCAACTGCTCCTCCAAAATCGAAGTTGTGCTCGATAGATTTGTATCTTATACCTTTAAAATTACTTCTCCATAAATCAATATCTTTATGTTTAAAAGGTATGGCATCAATTTTGTTTTCAATAAATAAAGGATGAGGTTCTTGAATTTCTCTATAATGATCAAATTCATTTTTACATAAATTATCTACCGCAATATTCAAAGTAAAAGGAAGGGATGGAGGTTTAATTTTATACTTTTTATCTAATACACAACATCTAGGACAATTGATATATTTCTCTACTGTTGATCTACTGAGTTTAATTAAAGCAATCATTGCTATGAAAATATTTAAAATTATCTAATCAATGAATTGAAAAAAAAATTTTTATCTTTTAATATTGTAAAAAAATAAATACAAAAGGCAATATTTTAAAAAACTAATCGGTTTTTATTTTGAAAATATAAAGAAGAAATTTTCTAATTTATTGACCCGTGAAATTTATAATGTAAATATAATTAATAAATAAAAATAAAATCTTTCTTTTTAAATCCACGATTAATAATTATTGGCTGTTTGAGACCTTCCGTTCAATTTACTTTATTAAAAAGAGAAAAAAGGTTTCCTAGAATTTCTTTATATTTAATACTAAATATTGTTGGAAAGAAGGAGATTTGTCACCGCAAAAAGGATATTGCTCATCTACAAAACACCTTTTGCAGAAATTTTAAAAGTAATAGGCACCAACCCCAAGAAGTATTCTTTGATTTATAGAGTTAAGAAAATATATCAAATGAATAATTAAGTTCTGATTGAATCAGTTCCTAAATCAACAGTATCAAGAACTCTTTTAAGCTTTCTAAAATCATCTAATATTTCACCACAGCCATTCACAACGCAAAGCAAAGGATCTTCTGCTACGTGAGTAAAAATTCCAGTTTCCTTAGTTACTAAATCATTCATGCCTCTTACTAAAGCTCCACCGCCTGCGAGCATAATGCCCCTCTCAACAATATCTGCAGCTAACTCTGGAGGAGTACGTTCTAATGTTCTTTTTATAGCGTCAACAATTTTACTAAGTGGATCAGCCATGGCCTCCCTTATCTCTCCTGATGTTAGGGTTATTGATCTAGGCAGACCGGATAAAAGGTGTAAGCCTCTAACTTCATAAGAAGTCTGGTCGAAATTATCATTAGGAAAAGCAGAGCCTATTTTAATTTTGATTTTTTCTGCGGTTCTCTCTCCAACAACCAAATTATGAGCTTTTTTTAGATAAGCAACGATCGATTCATTTATTTCGTCTCCAGCTATTCGAAGAGATTCACTTAAAACAGTTCCTCCAAGGCTTAACACCGCGACTTCAGTGGTACCTCCTCCTATATCGACAATCATGGTTCCAATCGGATCAGTTACTGGTAATGATGCACCGATAGCTGCAGCTACAGGTTCATCTACTAAATAAACTTCTCTTGCTCCAGCTAATCCTGCTTCTCTAACTGCTCTTCTTTCTACGCTTGTAACTCCACTTGGAATACCAATCACGATTCTTGGCGCTAATATGCCTCTGCCCTCATTACAATTTTGAATAAAAGTTTTTAGCATTTGTTCTGCCGCATCAAAATCGGCAATAACTCCATCTCTTAGTGGTCTTACGGCTCTAATATTACCTGGCGTTCTTCCTAGCATTAATTTTGCTTCTTCGCCAACCGCTAAAGGAATTCCATTTTCTACATCCATAGCAACAACTGAGGGTTGTTCCAGAACTACACCTTTACCAGATACATGAATAAGAGTATTGGCAGTACCTAAATCAATGCCTATATCTCTAGAGAGTTGGAATCTATTCCAAACAATATTTTTAAAAATCACTCAATAAAAAAATCTATATTTTATATTAACACGACTATACAAAGAGCCAAAAAGGACGTTTATTCCCACTCTATAAGAACTTTAAAAATTTTTCAATCTATGACTAGGTTTTAAGGGATGAATTTCCCACGTAAAACTCACGTAAAACTAATAAAGTAATTTTTTAATTAAAACTTCTTTTTATAAATGGTATTTTTGTAGAGAACTATATTTCTTTCAAGGATTCCTACCAAACTCTTTTAGAACATCTTCTGGAGAATAATGCTCAGAGAGAAGTTTGATGACTTTTTTACCATCACTCAACTTATAGGCATTAATCCAATCGTTCTGATAGAGATAAATAACTTTCAAAGAATGCAAAATAATATATTTAGGTCTTGCCTTTAATCTCTTTAAATCAGGGATATAAACTTCTCCATCAATCTCTCCCCAATTATAATTTTTCTCATTTATTAAAAATTCTATTTCAACTAAAAAAGGGGGTAATCTAAATCCAAATGCTTGTTCAGGTGTATAACCTTTCCTTAACCTTCCTTGCACAGTTGTATATTTATCAAGTGGAGGAACTATTTCTGGAAATAATCCAAATAGTTTTTTATGAAGACTGACTATAGAACCTCTGAATTCTCCTTTAGAAGTTTTTACTATATATTCTGGATTAATTCTCTTACTTCTGAAAATAAAATCTTTTAAATAAACTGTTTTAGTGTTAGTTACGTCATTTAATTTTGTCATTAAATTAAAATTCTGTAGTTCTGACCTTATACGAGACTCAATAAGATCCTTCCCAAGATGATGTTTATCATATTTTTCTAAATCTCTTATTAAAGAATGATTTTGTTGGGCATAGAAATAAATTATTTTTGGATTTTTATCAAGTTCTTTTATATTTTGAACCGCTTCATCTATTGAGATTTTTTTAGTATGCACTTGATGCCATAATCGCCTTACATTTACACCATTCTCTAAAGCAATGGTTTGCCAAGTTTTATCGTATTGTTGACCGATTTGACGCTGAGTTTTAGGTGCATACTGCTTATTCCATCCTTGATCTATAGAATTAAATTTTTTGATGAAAAAATTTTCTCTTTCATCAAGTTTATTAAGTAACTCATTTTTATCCTCGAATTCAAACTCTTCCAATTTAATAATCTTGCAATTATCCTCTCCTAATAAGCGAATTGATCTATGTAATTTTGCTTCCTTGCCTTCAGACTTTGATGGCATTTGATTCAATTCAAACTCTCTTGCATCTCTTCTATGCTTATTCCATCTGACCTGAAGATCCTGCCTAGTTTGACCGATATATACTATTTCATCCTTAAAGCGTTCCGAAAATATTTTATAAATAAATCCTTTCAGTAAAACCATAATTAAAGATATTTTCTTAAAAATAGTATTTCTAATTTAATGGAACCTAAATCTTATGCAAAAAAAGAATAATTAAGAATCAATTATTGAACCTTTAGTGTAGAGAAAATAGACTTTATACGATTTCTCTACAGAGACAGAGAAAAAGTGCTACGTAAAACCCACGTAAAACCACCAGATTTTTTATCGTTCAAATCCACTGCTATAAAATAACCATCATTTTGACTATGTCTCACGTAAAACCGATTAATGCAAGTTATAACTGGGTTCTTAAAATCGCTTTATTCCCACTCAATAGAACCATCGTAAAAGACTCCTTTATTTCTATTGGTATGATTGACATCTATAAAGTTGATACTTTCGCAACAAACCCGCAACAAACATAAACCCATAATTCTTTATACTTTTGAACGATACTTATTGATTTAAGTGTAAAGAATGTCAAAAAAGAATTCAAATTGTCAACTTGTCATCTTTTCATTATCATAATTTCTTTTAACGAATATTTTTCATCTTAATTTTAAATCAAATAACTTAATGAATCGATTTTTGTTTTAATCTTTTTATTTCATCTTCAATTACAGATTCCCATCCACTAAAATCATTTGGCAAATCTTTCAACGAATGAAACGTACCTTTACCAACTTGATTTTTCTCACTCCAGTTTTTCTGAATAATCAATTCAATATTTTTAACAAAAAGATCTTCAATTTCAATAAATAATCGTTTATATGTTTCTACAAAAGTTTTTTCATTTACAAAATTAATTTTCTTTTGGAAAAGTATTGGACCCGTATCAATGCCTTTATCAATCAAATGAATGCTTACACCACTTGGAGTATCATCATAAAAAGACCAAAAATTTGGATGAGCACCTCTATTAAAAGGTAAATACGAAATATGAAGATTAACTATCGGACAATGACATTGACTTATGAATTTATTATCTAAAATATGACGATAACCAAAACTTATAATTAATTCGCTTTCTTCAACGTCATTACTAGAAATTTTTTGATTAAACCTTTTCACAATACAATCTCTTTTTTCTAACTCATAAATTAATCTTGTGTCATCTTTCCCATAACCTAAAAAAGTAATCTTTTTCATTATTTGCTATTGAAATATTTAAATAATTTTATTGTAAATTCTCTTTTTATCTTAACTCTCTCCAATAGCAATAAATAATTTCTGTGAAGAAAATAATTTAAAATTGATTGCTTCATAAAGACGATGACAAAGTGACAAATAAAACCCGCAACAAACATACGAAATGAAATCGTTGTTATATTGTCATCTTGTCTTTATTATTTTTCCACAACAAACCCGCAACAAACAGCAATATTTAGACTATGACAGGGTTTTAGGACATGGTTTTACTCCCACTCAATTGTTCCAGGAGGCTTACTAGTAATATCATAAACAACTCTATTTACCTGAACTACTTCATTAACAATTCTATTAGATATTCTTTCTAAAATTTCACAAGGAATTTTTGACCAATCCGCTGTCATACCATCTTCACTTGACACGCACCTTAAAACCACTGGCCAAGCATACGTTCTTTTATCTCCCATAACTCCTACGGTTCTGACAGGTAACAATACTGCAAAAGCTTGCCATATATCATTATAAAGACCAGCTTTTTTTATTTCATCTCTAACTATCCAATCGGCATCTCTTAAACAATTTAATTTTTCATCAGTTACTTCACCCAAAATTCTTATCGCTAATCCTGGGCCTGGGAATGGATGCCTTTTTATGATTTCATCAGGCAATCCTAAAGCCCCTCCCAGTCTTCTAACTTCGTCTTTAAAAAGTTTTCTTAATGGTTCAACTAATTTAAATTGTAAATCTTTAGGTAATCCTCCTACATTATGATGACTTTTTATTTTTACAGCTATCCTCTCACCTGTTTTAGGATCAACATTTGTACCAGCACTTTCAATAACATCAGGATAAAGGGTTCCTTGTGCTAAGTACTCAAACGGACCTAATCGGTTACTTTCCTCTTCAAAAACACTTATAAATTCTCCACCTATAATTTTTCGTTTTTTTTCTGGATCAGAAACTCCCTTTAATTTCTTAATAAATCTTTCTCTTGCATTAATATATTCAACCTTAATATGAAATTTCTTATCAAAAAAATCCATTAAAAATTCAGGTTCACCTTTTCTCATGAAACCTTGATCAATAAACATACATGTAAGTTGATTGCCTATTGCTTTATTAAGAAGAAAAGCTAAAGTTGACGAATCAACACCGCCTGATAGAGCAAGTAATACTTTCTTGTTACCAACTTGGTCCTTAATTCTAGGAATTGTCTCTTCTAAAAAGGTTTGAGTATTCCAATCAGGTGCACATTTGGAAATTGAATACACAAAATTTTTAATTACAGTCATTCCAAACTCTGAATGAATGACTTCTGGGTGAAATTGAACACCAAATAATTTCTTTTGATTATTTGCAATTGCCGCATGAATTGTATTCTCAGTATGCGCAATTTTATTAAATCCATTAGGCAAGCTATTAATTGAATCTCCATGACTCATCCACATTATCGATTTATCCTCAACAGTAGAAAGCAAATCTATATTTGAATCAATATTTATAGGAGCTCTACCATATTCAGCTTTCTTGATTGCTGGAGTGACTGTGCCCCCAAGTTCTTTAACCATTAATTGCATCCCATAGCAAATACCAAGAACAGGAATTCCTAAACTAAAAATTGACTGATCACAGGTAGGTGCATTTTTTTCATAGACTGAGTTTGGCCCGCCGCTTAAAATTATCCCTTTTGGATTAATATTTTTGATATCCTCAATTGAAATGTAATTACTCACTACAAGAGAAAAAACGTTGATTTCTCTAACTCTCCTGGCAATTAGTTCCGAATATTGAGATCCAAAATCCAATATTAATATTGAGGGATCCCTTTCCTTTTTTAAAAAATGTTGACTCATGTATAAAAGTTAGCTCAAAATTTTGCAAAAGCATAATCAAATATTAATCGCATGCAAAAGAAGAAATATAGCCTTTGCCATTACAGCCAGACCACCTTATTTTTCTTTGCCTATCAAAAATAACTGCAGCAATTTTCATATCTGTCTTTAAATATTTATTAACATATTCAAAAGAGCGCTCCTCTACATAATTTGATAATTTATTCCACAATTCATCAGCTTTAGATTTACTAAATTCTTCAAGCAATAAAAAAGATTCCTCAATGGTATTTAAATTAGATAATTTGATAATTACTTCAATTGGAATTTTTTCTTTTACAGCTAAATAAACAAGAATTTCAATTCTCCCATCAGCTATATGATTATGAGTATGAAAAATCCCGCCAGCTAATTTAATTAATTTGCCATGATAACCAAACAGAATAACCGTTTTAACATTTTTAATTGCAGCATCAACTAATAATGGTCCTATCCAATTTCCGACTTTAATAATAGGAAATTTTATATTACAGCTTTTTGCCAAATTTAATCCGTTTTCACCAATAACAAAAATTAGTTGCCCCTTAAAATTATTTTCAATTACATGCTCAAGCTGTCCCTTTGCATGTTTTAATTGGTCAGGAGATGCACTTGAAAAAGTATCAGCACTAGTTCCAATAATTGATAATCCTTCGACAATCCCAAATGATTTATTACTAGTTCTCTCCGCCAAAAATTTTCCATGAGGGAAAATAATTTCAAGATTTAATTTAAAGCCATCTGGAATAATATCTAATAAATTTTCATATAAAACTTCTTTTGCAAAAAGAGAAATACATATCTCAGATGTATTTTGATAAATACCAACTCCATAACCTGCAATAATATTTATCTGATTTTTTTTTGTAATATTTTTGACTAAACTTTTTTCTAAAGAAACTATTGCCCATATTTCCAAATTTTGAGTTAAATCAAGTGCTAAAGAAGACTTGGCATAAGTAATTCCCATTGCATGCGAATTACCTTGAATTAAAGCAGCAGAATGTACTTCAATTTTTATGAGTCTGTTTTCCTTAGGAATTTTAATTAATTCATAATTTTGAAATGAAGATCCTAATAAATTTTTTAAGGCTGATTTAGCAGCACCCGCAACCCATAAAGGTAAAGAAAATCCTTTTTTCAAATCAAGTAATTGAAAAATAGTTAATGACAACTAATCTAAGAATGACCTATTAATTAAAAAGTGGCCATACAAGAAAAATTATCTCTGATGATTCCTGGTCCTACACCAGTTCCAGAAAAAGTTTTACAAGCGTTAGGAAAACACCCTATTGGTCATAGAAGCAAAGACTTTCAAGATCTTGTTAAGATTACTAGTGAAAATCTAAAGTGGCTTCATCAAACCGAAAATGATGTATTAACAATTACTGGAAGTGGCACTGCTGCAATGGAAGCTGGCATAATTAATACTCTCAGCAAAGGAGACAAAGTTATTTGCGGGGAGAATGGTAAATTTGGACAAAGATGGGTCAAGGTTGCCCAAGAATTTGGTTTGGAAGTAATAAAAATTGATGCTGAATGGGGTAAGCCATTAAATCCGGAGGATTTTAAAAAAATACTGGAAGAAGATACGCAAAAGGAAATTAAAGCCGTAATCTTAACGCATTCAGAAACCTCAACCGGAGTAATAAATGATCTAGAAATGATAAGTTCTCATATTCGTAATCACAAAGAAGCATTATCAATTATTGACTGTGTCACAAGTATTGGAGCTTGCAATGTACCAGTAGATGAATGGGAACTAGATATTGTAGCTTCAGGATCACAAAAAGGTTACATGATACCGCCAGGACTAAGCTTTATATCAATGAGTAAAAAAGCATGGAAAGCTTCAGAAGATTCTAATTTACCGAAATTTTATTTAAATTTAAAATCTTACAGAAAAAGTCTTTTAAGCAACAGTAATCCATATACTCCCGCAGTAAATTTGGTTTTTGCTTTAGATGAATCTTTAAAAATGATGAGAGAAGAAGGATTAGAAAATATTTTTGCCAGACACAATAGACATAAATTAGCAGTTAGTAACGCTGCAAAAACTCTTAATCTGAATTTATTTGCTGATGAAGAACATTTAAGTCCTGCCGTCACCGCCATAGCTACAGATGGAATCGATGCTGAAGAGTTTAGAAAAAAAATAAAAAATAGATTTAATATATTATTAGCTGGTGGACAAGACCATTTGAAAGGAGAGATATTTAGAGTCGGTCACTTAGGTTATGTTAATGATAGAGATATTATTTCTGTAATTTCAGCTATTAGTAATACCCTATTAGATCAAAAGAAAATTACAGCTCCAGAAGCAGGAGAGGCTTTAGCAGTGGCTTCGAAACATTTACAATAAATTGATTTATGTTCCTTGTTACTAATGTTGTCACCAAGTTCAACTATCTTTTTCTCAAAATTAAGGATTTTCATCGCCATTGGTTAAATCAATCGCAAGAGCAAATTAAAACTTTTAAAGTTGGTGCACTCCCTTAAGAAAAGATAATTTCTTCTTAATTATATTTTTCTTACTTTTAGAAGAAATTTGTGAAGCCATAACAAATAATGCTTTAGATAATTTTATCCCGACTAGAGAAAAGATTATGTGGATTTAAAAAATATTTTGAGCAAAAACCCAAGACTAAATTTTCTTTTCTAATATTATTTTCAAAGATATCAAAAATTTCATGGCAAATATAAATCTAATTTATTATCTAATAGCTGGTGGGCTTTCTGGAGCATTAGCATTAAAAACTGGTATTCCTGCAGCTCCACTGGCTGGGGCCTTGATTGGTGCAAGCATACTTAGCATCAGTGGCAAAGTGGATATAGCAGAGTGGCCAATTGGCACAAGAACAATATTAGAAATTGGAATTGGAACAGTTATTGGTACATCGTTAACTAAAGACTCATTAGTTGATCTTCAAAGCTTATGGAGGCCAGCTATCCTAATAACTTTTACTTTAGTTATTACAGGATTAGTAATTGGATTATTGACAAGCAGATTACTTAATATAGATGTCATAACAACAATTCTAGGGGCTGCACCAGGAGGTATTAGTGGTATGAGTCTTGTAGGATCAGAATATGGAGTAGGAGCTGCCGTAGCAACTCTACACGCAGTAAGACTGATTACTGTACTTCTAATTCTTCCTTTGGTTGTAAAATGCTTGAATTTATTTGGCTTAATAAAATCTTAAATTTCTATAGACATACTCTGAATAAAAGATATTTTTAAATAGCAGAAGTAAGTGTCATGGAAAAATCCAAGCAAAAAAAACTAATAATATTAACTTTAGGTATATTTACTCCTTTAGCCTTTACTACTGCAAAAGTAAATGCTAGTTCATTTGCAGCAGAAATCTTTTGTGGGATGAGAGATGCAGGAAATGACCATGAAAGTAGCTGGGATGCAGCATACTCATATATAAAAAAACAAAAAGGCGGATTCTTCAAAGTTTCACCTAAAAATGCAGCAGCGCAAATTACTGAAACAGTTATAAGAGAAAGAGAAAAATTTAAATATTGCGTTCAATACTTAGATAATCTTCATCCAAACCGGAAACTAATAAGAGATTTAAAAAAAGAAGAAGAAAGATTAGAAAAAGAAGCAAAATCTAAAGAAGAAAGAAGAAAGAAGTTAGAGAGAGAATTAGAAGAAACTAATGAAGATTTTTCTGAAGAAATAATTGATAGATATAGTTACTAATTATCAAAATAAATATTATTTATTATAAATAAAATAGTAACTAAAAAAAATTTTGTATATATCAATACCTAAGTTATAGTTGATTACTAAAATTGCATTTTAAAGTAATAAATCGATGTTGACTTTTAAAAGATATAAGTCATTATTTATTTAATCAAATTGACTGCATGCATATTAATGATGCTGTATTTTTAGAGGATTTATGTCCTAAATTTAGATTCAGACAATGGCGAAAGTCTATTCATCGATTTACAGGAAAAAGTTGTATATATTGCGGAAAACCTTCAGAATCTATTGATCATATTTTGCCACGAAGTCAAGGTGGTTTAAGTACAACTGAAAATTGTGTTCCAGCATGTCTATCGTGCAATGGAGATAAATCAGATGAGAATGCTATGTATTGGTATAGGAGGCAAAGATTCTATGACCCCAGAAGAGCAATGGCTATTAGAGCATGGTTGGAAGGAGATTTAAGATTAGCAATACGATTATTGCAATGGGCTAATCCAAATTTCAAAAAAAATAATCCTAAAGAAAACAAAACAAATTTTAAAGCCGCTTAATTACCAAACATTACATATTTGCTTGGAATAATAACTATGACATATACTTTCTAATTCTTTAGGGGTTTCAGGGAATATTAAAAATGTAGACAATGCTGTAAGAATAACAAAGAATTTTTGGTAGAATTTAAAGTCAACTAAAGTTTCTGAACTTTTAACCTTTTGCCTTAAATGAGAAGTTTGATTTCTTAACCTAAAATTATCTATTGTTGATCCAGATTTAATTAATGTCTTCATTTCTAAATAATACATATGTACTACTTTAATATAGCATGAAGAATCTGGCAAGTTCAATAAGTTCTAACAAAAAATTCTTAATATTTGGATGCGGTTTTAGCGGAAATGTTTTTGCTCAAAAAATTAGACAGCTTGGATGCACTGCTTTAACAAGTTCTAGATCTAAAAAAAATGATCCGCATAGTTTTGTATTCAATAGTGAGACAAATATTATTCCTGATGAAGACATTTTTGATGGCGTAACACATATTTTAAGCTGTATTCCTCCAGGAAAAGATGGTAAAGATCCTGTATTGAAAACCATGAAGAGTAAACTACAAAATTTACCCCTTGATTGGGTTGGCTATTTATCAACTACTGGAGTTTACGGCAATACATTTGGAAACTGGGTTTCAGAAAAAAATTACCCTAATCCTTTTCAAGAACGAAGTCAAAAGCGATTAAATTGTGAAAAAGAATGGATTGATTCAAAGTTGCCAATACAAATTTTTAGATTGCCTGGAATTTATGGCCCAGGAAGATCGACATTTGAAGCAATTAAAAATAAAAAAATTAGAATTATCTCTAAAAAGAATCAGGTATTTTCAAGAATACATGTTGATGACATTACAAATGCGATTATATATTTACTACAAAATAGAAATAGTTTAAATTTCTATCGCATTATTAACATTGCTGATGATGAACCTTGTTCTCAGTTAGAGGTTATTCAATATTGTTACGACTTAATTGGCCTAGAAATGCCAAAACCAATTTTATTTGAAGAAGCAAAAAAAGATTTATCTCCAATTGCTCAATCATTCTGGATAGAAAATAGAAGAGTTTCTAATAAACTATTATGTGAGAAACTAGGGTATAAGCTTATTTATAAAAATTATAAAGTAGGGTTAAAAAATTGTCTTATTGATATTTAACACTAAATATTAATTTTTTATATGGTTAGTTTTAAACTACTTTTTAAAAAGCAGTAATTATATTCATGAATTCCACAAAAAATAAAATACATAATAAATTTAAAATTATTCTCAGTGTTGGAGATGAGTCTGGTATAGGCCCCGAAATAATTTTAAAAGCCTTAAATTCTAACGAGATCCCTAAAGATATTGATATTTTATTAGTTGGATCAAAAAAAATCTTACAAGACACATATATAAATCTTAAATCTTTAGGCGTGGAAAACATCGTAGATCCAAATAATTATGAAATACACGATATTAATATTCCTTTTGGAATTAGTAATCATAAAATAAGTTTTGGTAATGCAAGTTTTCATTACTTGAAAAAAGCAATTGAAATTGTCAAAAAACATCCTAATTCAGCACTAGTTACCGGCCCTATATGCAAAAAGTCATGGTCATTAGCAGGTCATAACTTCTCTGGACAAACAGAAGTATTAGCAGAATCTTGCGGTGTAAAAAATGTTGGGATGCTATTTACAGCAAAGTCGCCTATTACTGGTTGGAGATTCAATACGTTATTAGCAACAACACATATAGCTCTTTGTGAAGTGCCAAAAAAACTAAACTTAAAATTAATTCATTCAAAACTAGATCTGCTGTCCGAGTTTTGTAGTAATTATTTGAAAAATCCTACATTAAAAGTAGCAGGGTTAAATCCTCATGCGGGAGAAGAGGGGATATTAGGAAGTGAAGAAAAAAATTGGATAAATGATGCAATCATCACTTGGAGCGAAAAAAATAAAGAAATTAAATTATCTGGACCAATTTCTCCTGACACTTGTTGGAATTCATCTGCAAAAG
>QCJI01000019.1 GCA_003216135.1 Prochlorococcus sp. AG-409-A22
AATACACCTGTTTCGTCATCAGCATTGGCAACTTCTTTGGTGTATAAGACAGGAGTAACTGTCATACCGTCATTAATAGGGTAGTTGTAGAACACTTCATACATGGAAGTTTCTGTGTCGCCATCTGTGATAGCACCTGTGTTACCTAATGCAATACCAAGTGATCCTGGACCAACCTCATCCCACTGAAGTCCAACAAAATATTGTGTTGAATCATCAGCTGTATCTGGATCGCCCCACTCATAACCAACACTTATTGAAGGTGCATTACCTGCTGAATCTGGAGTCCAGTAACCGTTAAGTCCCCAGTATGTAGTGTCATCAGCACCTTCAACGCTTGCATAAGTTAATGATGCACCGTAGGAATCATCGTTATAGGTAAGCTGAAGACCGTATGAATCATTGCCTTCTTTAGTAGATAAACCATTAGTAGAAGAACCGTCTCCGGTATAACCAATAGCACCAGTAAAGCCATTGCCGATATCAATGCTTGCACCAGCAGCAGTTCCATTGCCGTCATCTAGAGCTGAAGAAGCAAGGCCACAGTCATCCATTGTGTCTGTAGGTGAGGCGTATACACAAGCTGTATTGTAAAGTTTACTACCATCTACGCTGTCACCAACGAAAACAGTTAACTTGTCTCCAACAGGGAATGTATAAGAAATTCCGTCTACAGCAAGATCGTCACCATTATCATTAAGATCTAGCTCATCAAATGTCTGGAAGGTACCATCATCATTTGGACTACCAGCATTACCAGCATCAATAGATACGTCAAATGAATCTTCACCAGTAAAACTTGTGTTTAGATCAATTTGGAAACCATATGCAGCTGAAACCTGCTCCTGGGTATCAACACCATCAATAGAACCGATTACGAAATCAGCAGAGAAAGATGCTGTTGTTGTTTCTGAGAAAGAACCAGCTTCGAAGTTATTGATTCTTGTTTCTAAGCCATCAACACGGCTATTAGTAACAGCAAGCTGTTTAGAATTGAATTCGCTGATGCTCTTAACTTCTTTTGAAGAAGAATAGTCATTAAAATCAGCAAGATTAAGCTCATTAGCTGTTGCAGACATAGGAGCAAGAAGTCCTAATGCAGCAGGAGCTACAAGCAAGCTTTTAAAAAGCTTCATAAATTTCCTCACACGAAATTATAAGTACACCCTCAATATAGTGTATTTACAAGCACAAAATCAAGTATAAATTTATACTTTTTCTTTATTTGTGCCAGTTTTATATCCTGTACAATTAAAATTATCAATATCTAATGAGATCAATAGCTGCAACGTCTATATTGATTTATTAGTAATTTTTCGTTTTAAAATTTGTTAATATGATCAATCTACCTTTTTAGTAATTTTGAACGATACCTCCTTAGTCTTATATTTCTTTCGCTTATTACCTCCTAACGTGTCCACATACCATCCAGAAGCTAATCTAGTATCAATTTCCTCGTAACTTTCATTACGATTCAATTTTTTCAGAGATTTCTTTTTATAATCCATTTTTATTTCTTAAGTATAAAACTCTTTTTAAGAATAATAGCATTAAAAAAAAATCAACTCAAAATATATAAAATCAATAATTTTATAGAAATTAACATTAAATTCAAAATACTAATTTTTACATTTTCTTAAATTCTTTAGAAAAAAGAAAAAAAAGCAAGTTTTAACCTCAACAAACAAAATTATTAGTTATATTTTTTGAAATTAATTAACCTGAGGAGCACAAGGTAAAATGACTCAATTCAATTTAATAGTGAATTCTTTACCGAGGGATTTACTAGAGTTTACTTTTTTTTTAATAGTAGGATTTACTGCTGGATCTATAGGATTGATCTAATTAAAACTAATTAATGTAATAAATCAAATATAAAGAAGTAATATCTTCACCTGTATATTTTATTCCTGTTTTGCTTTTATCCATAATGATTATTATTGAAGGGTTTCACATCTTTAATCACAAACAAAATTGCAAAACTAAAGCTGAGTGGATGGAACAATCAGGAATGACTTATGACAGGGAATCAGAAGTTAATTAATAAAATCTAAAATATAATTTATTCGCAGCAACGTTTTTTATTTGAAGAATAATCTGTCAAAGAAGTTATCCATTCCTTGATCAAAAAGAGAGCTTCTTTCTTTAGGCTGTAATACACCCATCTACCTTCTTGTCTGTCTGAGATAAGACCAGCTTCCTTCAAAATTTTTATGTGATATGAAATTCTGGATTGAGATAAATTAGTTAATTTCATAATATCGCAAACACAAACTTCTCCATCCATCATTAGGTCAATTATCTCTAGCCTAAAAGGATCAGAAAATGAAACCATCAACTTAGATATATTTTCTTTTTTTACTTTGCTAATATCTTTTAACAATTTTAAAGTAATTAATTTTTTTTAAATATAGCTTAAATAAAAAAGATTTCATTAATCAAAACATCTTGATACATCAAAATATTTTGATGTATAATTTCAATAGAAAATTTCAAAGTTATGAAAATTGGAATTAATGGTTTTGGAAGAATTGGCAGATTAGTTTTCAGAGCATTATGGGATAGAGCTGATGTAGAAATAACTCATATAAATGAGATAGCAGGAGATTCGAATGCTGCGGCACATCTACTCGAATTTGATTCAGTCCATGGTAGATGGGTGAAAGATATAAAGATTAAAGAAAAAGAAATAATAATTGATGGAAAGAAATTAGCTTACACATCTTTTAAAAATTACCTTGATGTTCCTTGGGAAAAATCTTCTGTAGATATTATTTTGGAATGTACAGGAAAGAATAAAAAGCCAGACAAACTAAATCCCTATTTTGATTCTCTAGGGATGAAAAGAGTAATAGTAGCTTGTCCAGTAAAGGGAATTGTTGCAGAAGCTGAATCACTTAATGTTGTTTATGGCATAAATCAAAGTCTTTATGACCCTTCCAAACATAAATTAGTAACTGCAGCATCCTGCACTACAAATTGTTTAGCTCCGATAGTAAAGGTAATTAATGAAAATTTTTCAATTAAACACGGTGCTATTACAACTATTCACGATGTCACGAACACTCAAGTTCCTGTAGATTTTTATAAAAGTGATTTGAGGAGAGCAAGAGGATGTATGCAAAGTTTAATACCTACTACCACTGGATCTGCTAAAGCTATCGCTGAGATCTTTCCAGAATTAAAAGGAAAATTAAATGGACATGCAGTAAGAGTTCCTCTACTTAATGGTTCTTTAACAGATGCAGTTTTTGAATTAAACAAAGAAGTGACAACTGAACAAGTAAATATTGCACTAAAGGAAGCTTCAGAAACTTATTTAAAAGGAATTCTTGGCTACGAAGAAAGACCTTTAGTTTCTGCAGATTATGTAAATGACTCTAGAAGTTCAATAGTTGATAGTTTATCAACGATGGTTGTTAATTCAAATTTATTAAAGATATACGCTTGGTATGACAATGAGTGGGGTTACAGCTGCAGACTTGCAGATCTTACTGAATATGTAATCAAAAAAGAAATTTAATTTATGTCTTTATGAAGTTATCTAATATTCAACAATATAGTGTTGTAACAGCAAACTATTGGGCATTCACTCTCACTGACGGCGCATTAAGATTATTAGTTGTTGGTCACTTTCATGAGCTAGGTTACACAACTCTACAAATTGCTTTACTTTTCCTTTTTTATGAGTTTTTTGGAATAATTACTAATCTTTATGGTGGTTGGATAGGAGCAAGATATGGTTTAAGGCTTACTTTATGGATTGGGACTATCCTGCAAATCATCGCTCTTTTTATGCTTATTCCAGTTAAGGAAGATTGGCCAGTAATTTTTAGTGTCGCATACGTTATGGTTGCTCAAGCAGTTAGTGGGATAGCAAAAGATTTAAACAAAATGAGTGCTAAAAGTGCTGTTAAGACAGTAGTTCCAGAGACAAATGATGGCAATGATACTAGCCAAAAACAACTTTTTAAATGGGTTGCTATTTTAACTGGATCTAAAAATGCTCTTAAGGGAGTTGGCTTTTTCTTGGGTGGACTTTTATATAAGTTATTTGGATTCAATAATGCTGTAGGAATTATGGGTTTTGGACTCTGCTTAGCCTTTTTATTGACATTAATTTTGCCTGGAGAAATTGGCAAGATGAAAACCAAACCAGCTTTTAATGATCTTTTTTCAAAATCAAATGCAATAAATATTCTTTCAGCAGCAAGATTCTTTCTTTTTGGAGCAAGAGATGTTTGGTTTGTTGTAGCTCTTCCAGTATTCCTAGATATGGCATTTGGTTGGGACTACATGGAAATAGGATTATTTCTTGGGGCCTGGGTAATAGGTTATGGAATTGTTCAGGCTTCGGCTCCAGCAATTAGAAAGATGTGGGGCCAGAAAGAAAGTCCAGATCGTAAAGCTATCCAATTTTGGAGTGCCGTATTAATGGTCATACCATCTTTGATAGGAGTCGCATTATGGAGAGAAAGTTCTCCATCGATAGCAATAATTTTAGGACTTACTATTTTTGGATTTGTTTTTGCAATGAATTCCTCTACACATTCTTATATGATTTTGGCCTACTCTGATAATGAAAAAGTCAGTTTAAATGTTGGCTTCTATTACATGGCAAATGCTGCAGGAAGACTAGTTGGAACATTACTATCTGGCTTACTATTTATGATTGGGAGAAATCCGAGTATTGGTCTTCAATATTGTCTTTATTTTTCATCACTTCTAATATTATTATCTTGGATTTCGAGTCTTAAATTACCATCAATCAAACAAAGCTTATTATCACCATAAAAACTAATTTTTAGAAATTAGAATATTTAAATGGCAAAAATATCCTTAATTGAACTTGCAAAAATTTTTCTAAAAATTGGTATTTTCAGTTTTGGAGGACCATATGCTCATATTTCTTTATTCGAAGATGAACTTATAAATAATAAAAAATTGATCTCAACCCAATCTTTTGAAAAAGGTATTGGTTTATGTCAATTGCTTCCAGGGCCAATATCCACTCAATTAGCAATATATATAGGTCTTAAAATTAATGGTTATCTTGGTGGATTGATATCCGGTATATGTTTCATTATCCCAGGATTCATTTCGGTATTAGTTCTTAGCTTTTTTTGGCAAATTTATTCAGGATCAAAACTTCTAAATGATTTAATTTATTTTAATCCTCCTATTATTGCAGGAATAATTTTTTCATTTTCATTAGTTCTTTTAAAAAAAAGATTAAAGTTAGATCGAGTATTATTCTCTAGCTCAATCTTATTTCTACTTATATTTGCAAAATATAATAGTATTCAATTTCCTCTCATAACAATTCTTACTATTGCAGGTTTGATAAATATTTTCTTACAGAAATGGAAAAATATTTTTTATAGCTTGGTTCCTTTATCTATATTTTCAACAACCTCATTTTTAACTAGCTCAATCTTTTTGGATATTGCCAAGTTTTATAATTTTTTTAAGGACTCTACAAAATCAAAGTTTTTAATAGATTATCTTAATCTGTTTTTTTTCTTCTTCAAATCAGGACTTTTTATTTTTGGAGGTGGATTAGTAATCATTCCTCTAATGAGTGATTATGTTGTCTCACAAGGATGGTTAACAAATAATGAATTTATTGATGGCATAATGATTGGCCAGATAACACCTGGGCCTGTCTTATTAACTACAAGTTTTATTGGATATAAAGCGGGTTTTTCAATTGGAGGTATTAATGAGGCTTTAAAGTATTCATTTATATCAACTTTTGCAATTTTTTTACCAAGTTTTTTATTGATTTTTGTTTTTGGAAAAGCCTTCGTAAAAAACAGAATTAAATCGATTAATTACTTTATCGAAGGAGTAATCAATACAATTCCAGGAGCAGTTATTTTCTCTGGCTTTAATTTAATAGAGGATTACCTTTCATCAAAATACACTTTAATAAGCTCAATTTTTATAGTTTTAATCTCCACACTATTATCTTTTTTTAAAATAGTTCCAACATACATACTTATTCTTTTTTCTTTAATATTAGGTTTATCAAAATATTTGTTCGCATAAAAAAAGGAGGAAATAAATTCCCCCATTTAAATGTTTGTCTTACGATTTATTTACCGATTCTATTTACAGCAGCCCTTGACTTCTCAAGAATATCTCCTTTCAAAGGAACAAATCCTAGTGATGGAGCTTTATCTTGATACTCATCGCTTAAAAGTGTACTTAAAGCTTCTTGGATAGCTTTAGTATTTTTACCATTGCCTTCTTCATAAGCAAGAATCCAAGTTAAGGTTGCTATCGGATAAGCTCCTTTCGCTCTTGGATTAGGATTTTTACCAGCAAGATTTTCATCTAGATTAATACCATTAAGAGCTTTTGCTCCTGCCTCAACTGTAGGCTTTACATACTCTCCAGAACGATTCTGAAGTGCAGCAGCTTTAACATTTCCTTTTATATACGATTGATTAACATAACCAATTGCACCAGGAGTATTTTGAATAACACCAGCAACACCAGAATTACCTTTAGCACCAACACCTGCAGGCCATTTAACTGATTTTCCTGTCCCTAAAGTCCAGGTTCTTGAAAAAGCTTCCATAGAGTTTGTAAAGGCTTTAGTTGTACCTGATCCATCAGAACGATGTGTCCAAGTTAACTTACCTGATTTACAGCCTAATTCTTTCCAATCTTTAATCATTCCCATAGCAACTTTTACTGCTTTCTCTTGGGAAAGTTTCAAATCACAGTCGTAGTTATATCCAAAAGCAATAGTACCTCCAACCATAGGTATCTGAACTAATCCTCTAGTAACTTTTGCTATATCCTTATCTTTCATGGGATCATCAGAAGCACCAAAGTTAACTGTTTCGTCAATGAATGCCTTACGTCCTGATCCAGAACCAACAGCTTGATAATTTACTTTTGGACCACCTTCATTTGATAAATCCTTGAACCATCTAGTATAAATTTTGGCAGGGAAAGATGCTCCAGCTCCACTTAACCTCACTGAAGAAGTTGAGGTTCCGCAAGAAGCGATCAAAGTCATTGTAGAAGCTAATAAAAGAGCTTTTTTAGGAAAGCGCATAATTGTCTTTTTAGAAATAGGAAGACTCCATCTTTTATAGCACTTAATTTGAACCCAAATACTTTTTAATTTAAAGTTTATCTTTTAATTAATTAGTTCTTAACCCTCTCTTAAACTAAATCTTGATTAAAGCTTTTATCGTTTGGTTTTAAAAATATTTGAGAATAAACATTGTATAATTTTTACTTTTTTTTAAAAGAAATTTTTGAAATTTGACCACAATTTCTAACTTTTTTTAAGAGAAGTTTAAGTTCTCTTTAAATTTTCTATTTCCTTATGATCCTTATTCATTTCTTAACCTACAACCGTTGAAATGAATATTGGATATTAATCCATTATTTAACGTGTTGAGGAACATGAAACTATTTAAAAAGCTATTTATAGCACCTGCTGCATTAGGACTTCTTGCTCCTATGTCTGCAACAGCTAATGAGCTTAACATTGCTGATGTATCTGGTTACTCTTCATCAGAAGAAGTTAAGAACATTAGCGAATTTGATGCTAAAAAAGAACTTGCTATTACTAATAGCCGTGTAGATGGCATAGAAGCAAAATTCAACAACTTCGAAGCTGGTGGTTTTACAGAAACAACTTCTATGAAAGGAGTAGCTGAATTCTTGATCGGTGCAGCTAGTAATGGTGGTTCTGATGCTGAAGAAGCTGTCATGTTCAACTATCACTGGTCAGTTGACTTGGATACTAGTTTTACTGGTGATGATAAATTAAACGTCGAAATTTCATCTGGTAACCAAAATGGTACCAAAACAGTTAATGAAGTTCTCGATTTCGGAGAGCCCGCATCAGATCAATTAAGAATCGAAGATATTAACTACACTTTCCCTGTAGGAGAATGGACAGTTACTGTTGGTGATTCATTGGATGCTTCCAAACAATTCCCAAATGCCTGTGCTGTTGAGGCAGTGGTAGATGGAATAGACAAATGTGGGGTTGAAAAATCTCTTGCATTAGGTGGAGATGTCTCAGTTAGTGCTGGTACAGAATTAGGAAATGGATGGTCCTTAGGATTAGGTCTTTCTGCTTTAGGTGCTAATGGTTCAGACGGTATCTTTACTAAAGAAGGTACTGATTATTATGGTATTGCTCTCGGCTACGCAGCAGATAATTTCGAAGTATCTGCGGCTTTCGGAGATGTCGATTCTGGTTCATACTATGGCTTTGCAGCTTCTTATAGTTCAGATGACTTTCCAACTATTAGTGGAGGTATTGAATTCGGAAACCCAGATTCAAGTGATGACACCACTCAATACGTAGTGGGTGCTTCTTCTGATCTTGGCGAAGGTACTATCGCAGCAACACTAGGAACAAAAAAACATTACAAAAGTTCTGAAACAGAACAACTTGCTTACGACATTAGTTACTCTTACCCAATAAACGATTCAATGTCTATTAAGCCATTTGCTTATGTTGTTGAGCAAACTGGTGATAATGATTCTGGAATTGGTGTAATAACAAAATTCAAGTTCTAGTCTTATCTAAGTTCTTAAAATCCTACGCATATCTAAAGCCTGCAAAATTGTAGGTTTTTTTTATTGCAACAAAAAAAAGGTTGTGAATGTATTAAAAACAATCAAATAATTTTTATATAAATCTCAAGATTCTACCGTCAATGGGAAGATAACTTCTATAATTGCTCCACCATCCTTATGATTAAAAGCCTTTATAAAACCTTTATTGTTATTGATTATTTTTTTTGTTATCGAAAGACCTAAACCACTTCCACTTTTCTTGAATTTAGTCCTTGATGGATCACCTCTATAAAAACGAGAAAAAATATCATTAAATTCATTTTCTTCTAATCCAATACCTTTATCTCTAACTCTCATAACAACCGAGCTATCTCTTTTAAAAATTTCAATTTGAATTTCTTCATTAGCTGGGGAATAACGAATAGCATTATCCAAAATATTTATAAAAGCTCTTTTTAAATTTTCAATATCTGCAGATATAAAATATTTTGTTGGTATCAGTAGATTTATTTTTATATCTTTTTTTTCTGCAAGTGGTTTTAAGGTTTGCCAAGATTCCATCAATAAATCTGAAATAGATACTTTTTTATTTTCTTGAAAAGTTTCTTTACTTTCCAGCTTAGAAAGTTCTAAAGTTTCTTCGACCATTTTTCTTAATCTTTTAGATTCTTTCTTAAGTCTTTTAACAAGATATCTATCTTTCTTTGATACTACTGCTTCCAGTCTTTCGCCTATTAAAATTAGAGATGTAAGAGGGGTTTTCAGTTCATGAGACACATCATTAATTAATTGATTCTGTCTTTTTTTTATGGATTCAATTGATAATTTACTCTCCAACAATATTAAATAATTTTTTTTCCTTGCTCTAACAATATTTACAGAAATGGGTTCACCCGAAATGGTGCAATCTAGACTGATTGGGAAATCTTTTTTTCTTGAATATAGAAGCTTATTTCTTAGTGCTTCAAGCTCATTAATATCATTAATTGCTTTTCCAATAACATCTTTATATTTAATAAACTTAATGAGAGATAAAGCTTTCTGATTGATAAATTTTATTGTTAGATCAGATGACAAAATCATCCATCCTTGAGATGAATAATCTAACCAAGATAAAAGTTGCTGTGGTTTAACCTTATCAAATGGAAAATCAAAAATTTGTTGGTTCTTATTTTTAGTTAGTTCAATATTGTTATTATTTTTTGAAAATCCTTTAACCTTGGTTTTCCATTTCTCATAAAAGAAAGTTAATACCTGTTGTAGTGTTTTCATTTTCATCCAAACTTGTATCCAAAACCTCTTACAGTTTTCAGAAGTTTTGGCGCTGAGGGATCTTCTTCTAATTTTTCTCTAAGCCATCTAACATGAACATCTACTGTTTTAGTATCACCAATAAAGTCAATTTCCCATATTTTTTCAAGTATTAAATCCCTTGACCATACTCTTTTTGGATTTTTCAAAAATAATTCTAATAATTTAAATTCTTTGGGAGATAATGTTATTTCTTTATCAAAAGAAGTTACCCTGCATTCTTCCAAAAACATTTTTATATGATTAAACTCGAGAACAGTTTTTGATTTTTCTATATATTTTTTATTACGTTTAGATCTTCTTATTAAGGCTCTTGATCTGGCAATTAATTCATTTAAACCAAAAGGTTTTGTTAAATAATCATCAGCACCAACCTCTAATCCAAGAACCCGGTCTGATTCATTATCTTTGGCACTCAAAATTAATATGGGCGTATAATTTTCTTCATGTCTTATTTTTCTGCATAACTCTAATCCATTTAACCCTGGTAACATTAAATCGAGAATTATAAGGTCAACATCATTTTTAGTATTTTCGCCAATAAAATCTGAAGCACTTAAACCGTCTTTAAAAGTTAAAACTTCAAAACCTTCGCCTTTCAATGATTCACTAACTGTCAGCCTAATACTCTTATCATCCTCTACAAGAAGAATTTTTGAGCCCTGCAAACTTTTATGATCTTTAATAGTCATTTGAAAACCCAACAAATTAATTTTATATAATCAAATTTATTTGATGTAATTATTTCATAATTAATTTACATTGAATTATTATTTTTTCATTTTAAATAGGTTTTTATTTATTAAATTTAAAACCCGAGCCACAAGAACTTTTTGTCGCGCCTTTTGGAGTACTAATCAAGAATCCTCCTCCGGATAAATCCTGATAATGATCAAGTGATAGTTCATCTAGTAAACTTTTTTGAGATTCTGGAGCGTAGACAGTTAAGCCATCAGTTCTTGCAATCGGAATTCCTGATTTTTCCCAGATATTAACTCTCAGAAACATCCATCCATCATCAAGAATATCAGGTTGCAAATATAGGAATATTTCTCCAGGTGTACCACGATAAATTGATTGCCTGAGCAATTCATTTGAAGCAGCCTTGGTAATAGTTAAAGAACTCAATTTTCAAATACACTTAGTACATAGATTAATTATTTTTTAATTCAATAACAAGCATTCCATAATGTTCTCACTTTATTAGCTGCGTAATTTCTCTGAATTTTTTATTTCCTCTCATAAGAAATATCTAAAAACAAAAACAAAAATGATTTTCATTTTTATTTTGGTGTAAATTTTATACATCAGGTAGTTTTTTATGAGTCAAACTTGGATAATATCAGGGCCTCCAGGATGCGGTAAGACAAGTTGGATACTAAATACTTTTAAGAATCACTCTGGAAATTGTGGTTATGTACGTCTTGGCGGATATTCAGAAATTAATTTAGAGCAAGCAATAAATTCAAAAATTGATTTTGCTTTTTTGAAAGATCAAATTCCTAATTTATTAGATTTGTCAAGTTCAAAATTGCCCTTAGAGGTAGAGAAAGAGAATATTTTGATTATTATTGAATTTCCTCAATTTTTCATACCTAAATTTCAGGGTATTAGTGGTATTGATTTGAGAGTTATAAAAGAGCTTGAAATATATAATCTTCAACCAAATAAATATTTGCATTTTGGCAGAGATCTAGAATTACCAATAAAGGATACTTTAGATTTTAAAGCAATTGAATCATGTAGTATTGACCTCAAAAAAAATATTTGGGATCCTGCAAGTTTAAATACTTTTTGGTTCGAATTAGTGAACGGTGCTTATGGAGACGTATATAGAGCAAAAGCATTAATGAACTTACCAGATGGTCGTTATATCTTGTTTAACTGGATATTGACTCAGAAAGGTTCTCAATATCAAACCTTAAATCAAGTTGCTCCTCTTAATGGAAGACCAGAAAGACACTCTGAAATTGTCATACAGGGGAAAAACTTAAACTTCCAATTAATAAAATCAACTATCAATAATTGCCTTCTTAGTGATGCTGTTCTAGAGCATCATCAAGCCACACTTAGAAATTCACAATTACAAACTTCTCGAAATTAATTAAAAATGAATCAAGCTGTTATTTCATGTTTACATGCAAATCTACCTGCAGTAGAAGCCGTATTAAAAGATATTGAATTACAAGGGATTACGAATATTACCTGCCTTGGAGATTTAGTAGGTTATGGTCCTCAACCTAATGAGGTTATTGAGTTAATCAAAGAGAAAAAAATTGCCACTTGTCAGGGTTGTTGGGACGAAGATGTAGTTGATGGATTAGATGCCTGCGATTGTAGTTACCCTTCTCAGATCGCTGAAAGGAGAGGTCATTTCGCTCATCAATGGACTACGGAAAAATTAACAAAAGAAAATAAGGATTTTTTAGCTAATTTACCCTACTCAATTCGTAAAGATAAATGTCTTTTTGTTCATGGTAGTCCTAATAGTCAACATGAATATCTGCTGCCCGATATGGATGCATTCGCAGCTCTTGAGAGAGTTGAAAATGCCAAAGCTGAGATTCTATTTTGTGGACATACTCATCAACCTTATATACGTGAACTAGCAAATGGTTCAATTGCCGTAAAGGTCAAAAACAGTGGTTCGAAAGATATTCAAAAGAAAGAAATGAATTTGCCGATGCGAAGAATAGTAAATGCAGGTTCAGTGGGAGAGCCACGGCATGGAGGAACTAAAGCTACTTATGTGGTTTATAACGACATCACTAATGACGTAAAAATTAGAGAAGTTGAATATGATATCGAACTTACCTGCAAAGCAATAATAAATGCTGGTCTTCCTCCGATTTTTGCATGGCGTTTAAAAAACGGATTTGAATTTGCCGAACGAGCTGAAGATGCTTCTCATGTTTGTGAAAGATGATAGAACGCTGGGCACTTATAAGTGGGTTAAAAGGGGATCTAGATACTTATGAACTTATTCAAAAAGATTTAAAAAAAACTCCTGGGAACATAACCCTCTTTGTTTTGGGGGATATGATAGGCCCTGAAAAAAACTGTAATAAACTTCTACATAGATTAATTAATCCAAAAAGTAATGATTTACAACCATGGTGCATATATGGTTGGTGGGAAGAACAAATCCTCTTAGAAAGTGGTTACCGTGGCAATCAAAGAGCTGAAGCTTTGAGAATAAATAAAGGTGAAGAAGTGGTCAAATCTCTAATAAATGCTGTTGATAAATCATTTCTTGATTGGATAGCAGCACTTCAATTTGGATTTGTTGAACTTGATTGTGGTTTAATTCACGGGAGCTCAAAAGATGTTGGCGACGATTTAACATTAGATACCCCGCCATTAACACTCCTGGATAGACTTACACGTCTTCAAGTAAACAGATTATTTACTGCGAGAAGTACACAACAATTTCATTTGGAATTAACAGAGGGGATTCTTAATTCGGAAGTACACGATTTAACCGGAAATCATAAGAAGGAGCAGAAGGTTCCTCAAAAAGCTGTCATTGGTGTTGGAGCAGGCAAAAATTATACTCTCTATGATGTAGGGACTGATAATACTCAATTCGTAAGGGCTGGATATCAATCAGAAAAGAAAAAAAATGGATTTGGATTACATTTTTAAACACTAGGTCGCAAGCGGGCGATCCTCGGGCGATCAAATGCTTAACTTTGCAACACTTTGCTGCATATAAGACAATTCTTGAGACTCATTTTGATAACAAATATTTCAAACTAAAGTCATAGCCTCAATTCGTTCTCAAGGGTGCTGTCGCAATTTGCTGATCGAGTGCTTTGGGAGCACTATGTCGCAGGTTCGAATCTTTTAGCCCTATGAGTTTCAGCAATAAGTCTCAGCTAATACCTAGTTCACTCAAATTTTTGCTTCACGCAAAATTTACGCAAAATAAATCTTTGAAAAATAATTAACCTGTGAATCCCATTTTCTGTTCTGCTGCCATTAATGAGCCAACAAGCTTGTGCTCAGCAACTTTTTCATCGTCAGTCATAACTGGCTTGATATCAAAATCTATATCAAACTTAACTTTCCAAGGAGCAAAATGTTCTGTCATTTTTATGCCTGCTGAAGCTTGGACAATAATATAAACATTATTTGAGTAAGAGGCATGATACCTTCCCAAAACTTTGAATCCTTCAAACTCATCATTCAAAGTTCCATCTTCAATAACCTATAAAAAAAGATCATACGCTGCACCCATAAGAGAAACATTTTTAAAAGTTGCAGTTACTAAATAAGTATTCATTTGATTAATAAATCTATAAATCTTTTATAGGGTATAGCATTTAGTATTGAGTTAAGGATCTTGAAATGAATATTTCTGCTAAAGGAATTTTTTTAGATCGACTGTCAATAATTAAACCGCTTGAAGTTCTCTAGCTTTTATAAATGCTTTTTTAGTAGTTGTAGTTTTTGCGTAATCATACGACTCAAGATGTGTTCTTAATGTATGCCCCATTGCATCAGCAACACTACCCGCATCAATTCCTAATTGATGACCTCTTAAGGAATAAGAATGTCTAAAGCTATAACAACCAAGACTTTCGCCCCGCTTGGCCATTAATGCTTTAAGAGAAATCCAACCCGCTTTTTGTTTTAACCATTTACCCATTTGATCTCCAACACCCTCAACAGTTTTGCAATCTGGCATACATTGATAGGGAAGTTCTAATAGACCTGCTTTGTACAATCTGACTACTTCTTCATAATGAACATTGCCATCATTATCTACTAGATAAAGAGGTTCTAATATTCTTGGTTTTGTTACACCCTGACCCGATCTTTTTTCATACATACACCAAAGTTCATCTTTTCTCTTTTTATAAACTAAGTGTCTTAATTCAATAGGTCGTAAACCAAAAACAGCACAAAGCTTCATTGCATTGACCCATTTTTTGGCAGCGAGTATATGATGCGGTTGCCCTGTTTCTGTTGGTAGAGAATTTATTAAATTAATAAACTCTTGATCTTCTATTGATGCTTTTTTGTTTTTGGCTTTTTTAGCTTCTTTAGAAGGTCTTCCAATGTATTCTCTTAAGTCATCAGGTGGAAGCCAATCACTAGGATAATTTTTCTTAGTAACGCAATACTTTAAAAAAGAAGCAAGATTTCTCACTCTTTGTTCTCTAGCTCTACCACCAAGTTCATAAGTTAATGGTTTTGGTGCAATATTATTTCTTCTCATATAGTCAGTAACCTTTTCAATTCCATTTTTTGCACAAATTTCTAATAATTTATCTGCATTTATTGGAGCATCTTTGGTTTTTAATAAGTTAACTGCGTAAGTGATTACAGGTTCATACTCTTTAGTCCAAGTTCCATTAGCAATACCAGTTCCCATCTCTTTTTTATATTTTTCAAAGTCATCCTTTGCACCAACCCAATCGTGGGAATAAGTTAATTTAGGAGCTAAACCCGCGCATACAGAAACCGCAGTATCAAAATCTCCGCCATTGTTAGCCATCTCAACATAGATATTCCTAACACGAGTAATAATATCTCCCATATTCTGGGATGAATAAGAAAAAGGAATATTATTCTTCATTAATTGGGCAGAACGCATCCCATTACCAGTTCTAACCTCTAATCTTGCAAGTCCTCTATGTTCTCTAACAGTCCAACCCTTTGCAGTAGAAGACCTTATGGCTGTTCTTAAGCCATTTACCCATGCTTCATTATTTTTGAGTTTGGGCATTAATTTGCGTACACATAAGCACAATGTACGCAATTTGTACGCAAAATGCAACCGCAGAGTGTCTTCGGGTTATAACAAAGGTTGACTAGATATTGCACTAAATCCATTGACACTATTATAATCTAAGTAAGTAAAACGCTTGTTATTACTGCAAAAATTCTTTTTGTGACTTTGTTTACTAACATCCCTGTCATAGATTAGAATGATCTTTAGCGGGGCGTGGCGCAGCTTGGTAGCGCGGGTGCTTTGGGAGCACTAGGTCGCAGGTTCGAATCCTGTCGCCCCGACTCTTAAAAACCAATTCATAGAGAAAGTTTCTCAGACTCTCTTTTTTATTGTCAGTCAGTCTCATAAGCCAAAATGGATCTGTAGGGGGATCTGCAATCTTCGAAGATCCCGCAAAGGTGCTTAATTTATTAATTAATATATATAGATAAAAAATTTAAATTGATATTTACCTTCGCTGTTAATTAATCTAAAATTTAGAGAATAATTATTGAAGTTATTAAATGAAAAAAATAAATACACCATGGGGATCAATATCAACAGATGTGAGTTTATTCCCGATCTATTATCTTATATTTATGTATGGATTCATATATATCCTTCCTTTTGGAGAATATTTTGTTGGAGTAAGTTGGTTTGATTGGTTTAGAAATGATTTTACTGTAGTCGGAGGTGAGGGTCCTCTGGAGTGGATACAGTTTTTTGGATATGCGTTTTCCTCTTTAATTTCTCTTTTGATTTACTTTAAAATAAAAAATAAAAGATCTATAAATTCTTTGATTTGGTTAATTATATTTGCATCTTGTTTTTTTATTGCAGGAGAAGAAATAAGTTGGGGAGAGAGAATTTTTGGTTACAGTATTGAATCTATTGCAAAATTGAGCATACAAGGTGAAACTAATTTGCATAATCTCCCTTTCTTTCACAATTATGTTCTAGATCCCGCATTACAAATAATATGTATCCTTTTAGGATGGGTAGGATGGAGAAAATGGCCATATCTAACTTCTTTACCTAGTAGAAAATTCAGCTTATTTTTTCTAATAGTATCTTTATATTTTTTTTATTATGAAGTCTCTTGGTTTTCAACAGTCGCGCATATTAGAAATGATCAAGAAATTTTTGAACTTTTACTCTCTTTAGGATTATTTTTACATTGTTGGGAAAGTCTTAAGAATTTATTTAAAAATAGAATTTAAAAATAAAATCCCATTTACATAGATCGAGTACTTTGCTTAGTTAAATAATATAAATTACTTCTACTAATTTCTTTTAGATTATTTAGAGTTTTTTTTTTAAAGTTATGATAAAATTTTGATTAATTTTCATAAGTAAGTAATAAGGAAAATTCAATTGAAAAATTTTTTCTAAATATGGAAGCTTTCTTAGAACTAGTTGGAGATGTATGGGATTTTTTAAAAATCAAGAAAGAAATATTGGTTAGCACCTCTAATTATTACCATTATTTTGATGGGTGCTTTAATTATTTTTACGCAAGGTTCAGTTGTCGCTTCCTTTATTTACAGTATTTTCTAAAATGAACAAAACTAAATTAATAAATATATTTTTAGTATTGTTTTCTTGCTTTCTCCCAATTTATATTGCTGACTTAATTCTTAAAGATCTCAGATTACCAAAAGACTCAAGTAGGTTGATGCTTCTTTCTGGATCAAGTTTATATAGCGACTTAGATGGTTTTAGGAGATATGAACCAAATAAAAGTGTGGAACAAATAGCAATTTATGATAGAGATATTGCATATAGATATAAATATAAAACTAATAATCAAGGCCTAGTTTCATACCCCGATTTGCAAAAAAATGATGATATAGATTTAGTTATAAATGGAGACTCCTTTAGCGAAGGACAAGGAGGATATCCCTGGGTTGTGGAATGGCAAAAAAACGAACTTAGAAATCAAAATATCAAAAGTCTTAATTACTCAATTGCTGGGAATGGTTTTGAGGATTTTTTAGAAGGCTCTAAGCACTCAAAAAAATATTACAACGCATCAAAAAATATCATTTTCTTTATTGAACATAATGCGTACAGGCCTTACCAAAGAATGTCTAAAAACAAAAGCTGCTCTTTCTACTCGAATGGATTTTTAGATAATATATTAGGTCTTTTAACATGCAAAACTTATGGTATTGTCTGGCATCATTTCGATTCAAACAAAAGTAATACAGAAGTTCTTGAAAAAGCAAAGTATCTACAACAATATGGGGTTTTACCTTCTTTTAATAAATACTTAAAAGAAGTTAAAAATACATCTTCCAGAAAGAATGCAGTTCAAAATGATAAAGAAAATGAATATAAATCTCAGAAAATTGAATTGAGGTTTGGAGAAATACGCTTATATACAAAAGTTGCGATAAGTAAGATTAATAATCTTTTTGGTAAAAATAATGTTTTATATGTTCAGTTACCTGAAACAATTGGTAAGCCAAATAAACGTGCTTTAGAATTTACAAAAAGAATGGAGGATTTGGTTGATAACAAAATAATTAATTTATGGGAAAGCTGTCCACTTGAAAGATCTGATTTTAATGTTCTTGATGATCATCCAAACGTTGAAGGTTATAAAAAAATCAAACGCTGTATTTCTGAAAATAAAGATATAAATAAATTTATTAAATTTTGAATTTTCCCTATAAAGTTTTAATTAAAAGGTAAATTAGGATCTTTTTTAAATATCTTATCAATATAAAATACTTTCTTTTTATAAGTAATAGAGCTATCTATTACTCTCCTCAGCTTCATATTTTTCAAATTCAAAGTAAAGCTCTTCTTGTAAGGCAGGGTAATATGTATCTCCTGAATAATTTACATAAGAGAACCATAGATTCAAAATTGCATCATAATATTTTTGTTCAGCAAATTCCCTGTCTTCAGCTGTTTCTCCGTTTTTACGCACCCAACTAAGGGTGGTATTTTTTCTGCTTCCTGAATTTGTCATATTATTATTTTAGCAATTAACCTTTACTATTTCTAATTTTTGTAAATATAGAATTTCTAATTTGATTTAAAATTGTTGCTCGAGATGCTCTAACCTTCCTATCACTTGATGTCCCAAATAATAAAACAATTGCTGTGACACTCAAAATTATAGAAATAAGGAAACCTATTAATGAAGAACCTAAACTCTTAAAGTCTTTCCTTCCTACTTTTTCATAAAAATCAACAGTCGCGACTTTAATAGCATCATTTCCTGAAGCCCACCTTGGCTGGCCAAAGCACTTCTTATCATTATCCGGACAATCTGATTTAACTTGTATACCTAAGGACGGATCTATATTAAACCAACCCATCTCATAGGGCTCACCTGCTAATCCATCTCCATTAAAGTGAGAATAATAACTACCCCTAGACCTGACATATAATAATCCAAGTGGACTTAATGATTCTTCTATTTTTGAGAGATTTGAAAAACTTGCATCAAATTTCTGATCAGATACTCCATCAATATTATCTATGTATGTCCTAATAGTACAAGGTCCTAATTGACCAGAATGATTTCTTAATAAATAATCTACATCTGTATTAGGTACACCTTTTGCAGTGGCATACATTTGTTTTTGTAATTTGTTCCATTGTTTCTTTTGTGAGGCTTTAGAGAGATCTAATTTACCCTGTGCCTGAGCTAGGCGATTACATTCTGCGTTTGAATTTTTATATAGTGCTTCATATACCTGCGTGTTGGGTCTTGTTGTGTTCAAAAGTGATTTCTGAGATAAAACTTCTCTTGCTTTCAGATTCTTCAATCTTTGAGATCCACCCATCAATTCCAAACCTACTCCTGAGAAAGCGGTCTTTACTAGGGAAAGAATAAAGAATATAAAAAGAAGAAATGTAGCTATAGATTTGTTACCTTTATTTCTATCCATTGCAAATTTACCTGCAGCATTAGACATAGCTAAAATAAGTAGACTTGCTGCAGTAGCTGCAGGGATTGTAAATATTGCCAATCCTTTCATTACATAAAACAAAACAGGAAAGGTGCAAACCATATCCCATATAGTTGAGAAACTCATTAATGCAGAGGTAGCGGAAAGCCTTTTATCTAAGTTCTCATCAGAATATGATGTTCCTCTAAGTTGGCGGCCAGGCACCCATACTAATTCCCAAAGTTTCTGCAAAACTCCTTTTTTGATATCTAATTCATTTTTACCTATTACACTAATTCTTTTATTAAGATCTTTTTCAGAGCTGTCATAACTAACAAATGTTCTATTAGCCTGTTCTCTTATAAATTTAAGTTCAGGTTGCGTTTCTATCCAATTAAGTAATTCTTTCTTATCAAATTTGTCTGCCATTAACTTATTAATTAATAATAGTAAAAGTATATAATTTTTAAAGTATTATTTGCAAATAGATCCTTTTATATTCAAATAATGTAAATTAGTCTTTAAATAAAAAATATTTTAAAATTTTTTATTTGAAATATATTTATAATAGAAGCCATAGTTAAAATTATATTTGCAATACTTCTAACCATTTTGTTTTATTAAAATCAAAAAATTGAAGGGATATTTATGAAATGCAAAGTTTGTAAAAAATGATACAACTAGAAATTTAAATAGGGCAATTAGAGATGATTTTTAAAATAACTTACTATTTAAATTCTTATTCAAATATCAATTGTGATGAAGCACTTTAAAGTGATAATTAATTTTAAGTATTAAATAAAGTATATAAAAAATTAATGAAAAATACCAGATTTACTTTAGTTGCAATTCAAATAATTTTAAGTTCATTTTTTAATCAATTACACCATAATAATATTAAAAAAACTTCATTGAAAACAAGAGGTATTATTTCTAAAAATATTCTTTTTGATAATAGTTTTAGAAAGCAAGTATTTAACAGAATTGCAGGATTTAATGGTAAAACCTATACAAAAAAGTTAATTTTTATATTCATAATTTTTTCTTTCAGTTCTTCCCTTGGGATAAATATAAGTACCTAGTCCACTCGTTCATCATTTCTCCACTGCCCAACATATCTATCTCCATCCTTCCAAGTGTAAGTACCTTGGCCATGCATTTTACTATTTAAAAATTCTCCAACATATCTATCTCCACTTGACCAAGTCAAAGTCCCTAAGCCATTTCGTTGGTTATTAGACCATGCTCCTTTATATACATTTCCATTTGACCATTTGTAAGTACCTTGGCCATTCTGTTTATGATCTTCCCATTCACCAATATATTTATCTCCATTATTCCAAGTGTAAGTACCTTGGCCATGCTTTTTACCGTTTAAAAATTCTCCTCTATATGTTCCATTATCATAATATTGTGTTTGTATTGTTTTATTTCTTTGTCTAGTTCTTCTCTTTTCAGCAAGTTCTAATTCCTTTCTCCTTTGTTCTT
>QCJI01000020.1 GCA_003216135.1 Prochlorococcus sp. AG-409-A22
CTTCTTCTATGCCTAGATAAATTATTACCAGAACCTTAGTTACGTTTAGTGCAACTGCTGCTATCTTTAAAACTCTTTGATCATTTTGCATTTGGCCTTCCAATTTCTTAATTAAGTTTTAGTTGTTTGAATAAATGACCCTGAAACGGAACGATGCTTCAAGGTCATTTATGTTGAGAGTAAGAAGTATGCAAGACATCAATCCCCATTAATGTCTTTCTCTCTGGCTGGATAGATTCGATACCTGAACTATCCAATTCCAGTAAAATTAGCAGAGGTAAAAAATATTTCTCGAAAATGTTTTGGGGATCATACATAAGTCGTCCTACCATATTTATTTTTTGGTAGTTTAAGCTCTTAATTACTTAGGATTACTGCTTAATATATTGACTAACTAAATAAAAAAAATTATCGACACTATTAGTGCTAACCCACCTGCACCAACTAACACACCTAAACCAAGAACTACAGGTTTTTGATTCTGCCAAAGCTGTTTAAAAAATTCCATAAAAAATTACTCCTTTTATATATAGTAATTATTTTCTAATTAAATATCTATTATTCCAGAATTCTCCACTTCTAATCGTTCAATATGCTGCTCTATTTTGTTCAATTTAGCTTTATTTTCACTATCTACTAAACCAGTTTGAAATAATCAAAAGCTCCTAATATTGCAGGAGTATCAGACTAGGCTCCAATACTTAAAATTAAACTCCAACAATGAGAATAATTTTTCAATTTAGAAATACTACTTATATATTGAGTAACCATATATAAAAACTATGGACAATATTAGTACTAACCCACCTATAGAACTGCAAGCTGGTGATTCCTCCAAAGCTCCTTAAAATCTTCCATAAAAAATTACTCTTTATATATATAATAATTTATTTCATCTCTCTTTCTTTTTTGATAAATGGATCAGTTGATTTGATTTAAAAACTTTCTACTCCTTTCATGACTAGCATTTGAAAAGAAAACTTCTGGAGAAGAGATTTCTAAAATCTTTCCTGAATCAATAAATAAAACCTGATCACTTACTTCCTTAGCAAATTTAATTTCATGTGTTACCACAATCATAGTCATCCCTTGATCAGCAAGCCTTCTCATTGCATCAAGCACTTCATTAATGCGCTCTGGATCCAATGCACTAGTGGGTTCATCAAATAATAATAATTCAGGTTTTAAGGCTAAAGATCTTGCAATAGCAACTCTTTGTTGCTCACCACCACTAAGTTGACCAGGGTACTTTTTTGCATGAGATTCTATTCCCATTTGACAAAGTAAATTCATCCCATACTCTTCTGCTTCTTTTTTATTACGTTTTTGAACCTGGATCGGAGCAAGTGTTATATTTTCTAAAATTGATAAATGGGGAAACAAATTAAATTGCTGGAAAACCATCCCAACTCTACGTCTAACTTTTTGAATTTTTCTTTCGTCTGAATCTGCACTAATTTTTATACCTAAAACATTTAATTCACCTTTATCAAAAGTCTCAAGACCATTAATGGTCCTAATAAGTGTACTTTTCCCTGATCCCGATGGACCCATAACTACGAGAACTTTGCCTTGATCTAGGGTAAATGAAACTTCATTAAGAGCAAGAATACCTTTGGCATATGATTTAGTGAGATTTTTAGCTGTAAGTATTGGCTTCATAGATATAAAATTAATATCCTTTGTTAATTGTCAGTTTTTGCTCAAGTTTTTTTGAAACAAATGCCATAATTGTGCAAAAAAGCCAGTAAACGGAAGCTAACCAAATATATACTTCAATATATTGTCCTATGAATTCTGGATTGGCAAGAATACTCCTACTTACCCCAAGTAATTCCATCAAACCTAGTATAGACATTAAAGATGTATTTTGAAAAAGCCCAATTAACTGGTTTGTAATAGCTGGCAATGCAACTCTTAAGGCTTGCGGAATAAGTATGAAAATATTGATTTGATATTTGTTTAAGCCAAGACTTTTAGCAGCTTCTATTTGATTATTAGGTATAGACTGTAATCCCCCTCGAATATCTTCAGCTATATATGCTGAAACAAAAAAAGTAAAAGCTATTATAGCCCTCCAGACACGATCTATTTCTAAACCAACAGGTAGAAATAAAGGTATTAACAATTGTCCAAAAAAAAGTACGGCGATAAGAGGAACAGCTCTCATTACATCGATATAAAAAGAACTTAATTTCTGAATTAAAAATATTGAACTTCTTTTGCAAAGAGCTAATAATATACCAATTGGCAAAGAGAAAAGAATACTACAAGAAGTTATAAGAATTGTTAGGGTTAATCCACCCCAATGACGAGTCATTACTGGATTTAAGCCCAAACCACCATTTAGCAAATAAATTCCTAATGGTACTGTTCCAATCCATCCAAAAATTAAATTTTTACGAATCCAATTCCATTTGGGCCCATAAACTGTAATAAATGTAATAGATAAAAGACTGAAGAACCAAAGAATAGGTCTCCATTGCTGATCAGGTGGGAAGCTCCCAAATGCATATAAATTAAGATTTGATGTTACAACTTTCCAATTTGAATTTATAAAAATCCAAGTTAAAAAATTGAAAATTAATGAAATTGAAATCACAAAAAATATAAAATTGCAGAAATTATATTTTGATTTTGATAATAAAAACTTTTTAATTTTTATAAATGAATTTGTATTTAAATTTGGATTTATATTATTCATTTATAATTTATATCCTTGATTTCATTATTGATTTATCAATGATGCCCATTATTTTTGTTATTAATAAATTAAGGATTAAAAAACTGCAAAGTAAAATTATAAAGCACTCTACAGCTCTTCCTGTTTGGTTTATGATCGTGTCATTTATTGCATATATATCTGCATACCCTATGGCTATTGCGAGTGTACTATTTTTTGCAAGATTTAGATATTGACTCGTAAGTCCTGGAATAAAGGCTGGTAATGCTTGAGGTATTATTATTTTAATAAATCCATGTTTTTCAGAAATACCTAAACTTCGAAAAGCTTCCCATTGACCTAGAGGGACAGACTGAATTCCACCTCGAATTACTTCTGCAATAAACGCGCTTGAAAATATGCTTAAACCAACTAATAATGCTGAAAACTCTGAAGAAAAACTAAATCCAAATAACTCTATCCCTTTATTGGAAATATTAAGTATATTAGTTATATTCAAAAAAGAATTATTTCTGATACTCAGAAATCCAACAAAATACCAACACATAAGTTGAATTAAAAGTGGAGTCTGTCTAATAACTGTAATGTATCCAGCCGTAATAATTCTAAAAAATGAATTTTTTCCTACTCTCAAAAAACCTATTAAAGTTCCAATACAAGTTGCTAAAACAAGAGATGAAATAATAACTTTCAAGCTATTCATCCATCCCATAAAAAGGGCCCAAGCATAACTGTCCGAAGGACTATAGGGCAAAGGATGTTCTGCTAAAGAAAAGCTTGCCGGCTTTGTTAACCAATTAAAATTGAATCCTATGCCTGTTCTTGTAAGATTTATGATTAAATTATTAATTAATATCCCTAAAAAACCAAGAACGGCAAACACCAAAAGAATCTGAAAAAATATTTTTTTATTTTTACTCATTCCTCAATATATTTTGCAATTAATTAAACGGTGGAGAGATATGTAAACCACCTTTACTATAAATTTCATTCAATCCTCTTGGAATAGGTACATCACTATCTCTTCCAAGATTTCTATCATATATTTCACCATAATTTCCAGTAGCTTTTATAACATTAATTACGAAGTCATTTCTTAATCCGATTTTTTCTCCTAAGCCTCCATCAACTCCAAGAAATCTTCTTAATGATTTTAATTGTGGATTATTTTTTGCGAGCTGAACCTTATCAGCAATATTTGATTGGGTTATACCTAGCTCTTCAGCAGTAATCAAAGCATAAACTGTCCATCTCATAGCATCTGCAAGTTTCTGTTCAGACCCATCTGATGCGGGTGCTAAAGGCTCCTTACTTAAAACATCATCAAGAATAATATGATCTTTTGCTTTCTTAAAACCTGATCTAACTGCTGCCAATTGAGATCGGTCAGAGGTCATCGCTTGACATCGACCTTGTAGATATCCTGCGACTACCTGATTAAGATCTTGATATTTAATTGGGATATAAGGGAGCGAGAGACTTTCAAAAGTATCATTAATATTTTGCTCAGTAGTTGTTCCTGAACCTACACATATAGACTTATTTGCAAGTTCTTGAATACTTACAATACCGCTATTCTTTTTAACCATTAATCCTTGCCCATCATGAAAAACTACAGGAGCGAAAGTTAACCCATTCCCTCCAAAAGAATCTCTACTAAGAGTTAAAGTAGTGTTCCTTGACAACAAATCAATATCTCCTGTTTTAATAGCTAAAAATCTTTCAGCAGCGGTAAGAGGTCTAAACTGAATTTTTTCTGAATCTCCTATTATTGCTGCAGCAAAGGCTTTACATATATCTACATCTAATCCTTTATAACTTCCGTCTCTTTCTATAAAGCTAAAACCTGGAATTTTTCCGCTTACCCCGCAAATTAATTCATCTCTTTTTTGTATTAGGGATAGCCTAGAAATATTTTCATTTTGATTACTAGCACAACCAGTTACAAGAATACCAAAAGCTGCAAGTCCAAAGAATAATCTATTTATCATATTGTTTAAAAATTAACTATAAATTTTCTTAATTTTAATGCGGATGTCAATTAATAAACAAAATTTAAATATTCTCCCACAACTGTCATAGAAATAATAAAACAGTAAAAAATGAGGCTTCCCCCTTATACGGGGGTCAATCCTTCTTCTGTAGACGAAAGGGTTAACCTCTTCTTTTCAAAAATAAAGTTTCAGGTATTGACAACAATAACAAGACTTCGCTATAAATAATAGTACAAGTGTATTGCTTGTCAAATGACTCTAGGAGGAGCCAATGTTTGGTCTAATTTTTCTTATGGCAGTCGTGTTGACTCCCCAAATGGCTGGTTGCTTAACCCGCAAAGCAGTTTTTTAATCTTGTTTGAAAAGTGCAAGAAATCTGTACGGAACGACATCAAAGTCTATACTCATCTCTTCTATGTAAATCATCTAGGAGAACCCGCTGGACTTAAAAACACAAGACTTCACGATCTCGACTCTGCATTTGAAACATGGAACGAACTAATTGCTGGAGGTTGGAATGAAGTAACAAATCAATTACAAGAAACAGCATGACTAACTTAAATCCGATCAAAAAGAAACTTGCAAAAGGTTATAGAAAAGTTACGGTTCAAGACTCGTCAAAACTATTAGCAGAATTTTTTAATGGTGTAGTAATTAAGCTTGATGAAGAATATGCATATGAGGCATAAAGAATTAGTAGACCAAGTTTCCGCAACTTTATTTAAGCAAAGTGGAAAGATAGAAAGTCAAAGATCTTGGCTTGCAATGAGAAATTATTTAGAGCAATTAGATACTGAGCAACTTAAGTTGATGCTAAAAGAAGATTTGATAAATTAGGAGTCTGGAAGTTTACCTCCCAAATCCTTTTCTCTTAATTCTGGGAAGCAATTAGCAATATGGATTAACTCATATACCTCTGCACTATCATATTTTTTATTTAACACTCCACTTCCTACTTCTATTCCCTTAGCTTTCATTTTCTCCAATATTAATTCTTGCCTTTCTTGGCTTGTCATCGCTTTATATTTTTTTCTTCTTTCTTCCTTATTCAAAATCAATAACGCTAAAACTATAGTACCAATACTAAGAATTAAACTCCAATCCTGAGATTTAATTTTCAATTTAGAAATACTACTTATATATATTGAGTAATCTTATATAAATTATCAACAATATTAGCACTATTGCACCTGCACCAAGAACTGTATTTGGTTGATTATTCCAAAGCTCCTTAAAAAATTCTATATTCATTTAAAGAATTGGATATAATATCCAACCAAATAAGGTGTAGTTAATAATGACAGCCATAAATCCAATCATTGCAAGCCGACCATTAGTCCTTTCTGCAATAAACCAATAACTATTTGGCCATTCAAAATTTTCTCCCATATTGGATGTTTGATCTTCTGAAAGTGGAGTTTCTTTAGAAGTCTTGTCCTGATCAAGATAATAATTACTATCTGGGTAAAAGCTTTCGCTTGACATATTTTCTGATTTAAAATCAACCATTTTATTAGAAATTTGATTTCAAATATCCTAAAAAGTTTTTTTTAATTATGTTGTTTTTAGTTCCTAAAACCACACTATGAATTTAATAACAATAGGTGGACAATATAGATATAGATACAGGAGGTCTTATGAAACTCATTACTCCTTTCACTATCCTGAATAAAAACTTCCACGAAATGGTTTTTATTAGAGAAGCAATGAAAAACAAAAAGTTAGCAACTGAAAGATTGCATGAAGATTATAGAAAAATGTACAAAACTCAACAATTTGCTTAATTAACTTGGAGGTTTGTTGGTAGGTCGATTATAGACTTTAATATTTTTTTTTCTCTTTGATCTCTTATAAACTACAAAAAACCCTAAAAATACTAAAGGGATAAGTAACCCCTCTATAAATAAAGGAAAATTAATCATAGACGGGAACTAATGGTAAGGCTCTTCTCTTTTCAGATTCCTTATATAGTAAATAGAACATATAACTACGAGTTACTGTTATACAAGCGGTTAATAATGCTACAGAGACACAAATAGGGCAATGTGGAAATCCCATTTTTAAAGTTTATTTTTGATTATATTGTTAAGAATTTAGAGATACAATAAGCAAAAATACTAAAAAGCTTGATATCACTAGCATCTAGTCACAAATATATACATTCATATATTTGAATGAATAAAATTTGAGTGATTTTATTGAATTAAGTAAATTGATCTCTGACTCATTAAAAAAAGTAGTCTTTAGTAAAAAATCAAAAAAATAATTTATAGAAGAAGGGGCTAAAAAAAGCCCCTCTTGGTGAAACTCTTCCAAAGAAACACCATGTTTATTTATATGCCATTACAAAGAATAAAAGTATAGAAATTTTTCTTCTTTTACTTTAATTAACTAAATATGTATATTATTTCAAGAAATAGAAACTGAGGGATTGATTAAATACAAGGAATTTATAGAGAAAGTCAAATATAAGGAAATAAATTGCCCTCGGCTTCCTTTCATTGCTGTTGCTGTTGCTGTTGATCTTGTTTTTTTTTAAGTCTTTTATATTCTTCATGCAAAGATCCAAGTTGCCAAGCATCTCTTAAACCTCTTGGCCCTTCCAATAGGAGTCTTACTACTTCAGGCTTATGTACCTTCATCTCCAAAAATTCTTTTTGCCAAGAAGTGTCATCCCATTTAGTGCCCATACTTTTACCTTACTCATTGTTATATATAGACTAATTATTTTCTCACTCAATATCTATTATTCCAGAGTTCTCAGATTCCAATGGCTCAATATGATTAAGCTATCCACAAAATAATAACCAAAATTCCTATTATTAAAAAAACACAAAAATACAATGAAATCACTTCTTGCGAGTAAAAGAGCAAAAGCAATATTGGGTATTGTTGTAATAGCTATTGGTATTGGTGCAATTTCAAAAAAGGTTATTAGCCATACAAATGGAGGTTGCATGAAAGGTTCTCAAGAAATGACTTTAAAAAAAGAAATAATAGATATTAGTTATATTTAGTTCTAATTTTATTCTGATAAAGCTATGAGAAGTGCTTTATTTATTTACTACTTTCCCTCCATACTGTCTGACTATTTTATCTAACAAAATACGCATATCTTTATTTTTAAGTTTCTCTATTTGCTGCAAATTTTCAAGTAGATCACATATTTGGTCCTGTGTGTCTTCATTTAATTCTGAAACTGCCATTAAAAAAGAGGGTTTTATCCCTCTATGTTAGAGCGACTGTCAATAAAAAACGTTTTTGAATTTTAATTATGAATAGTAATAGGGAGTCCTAAAGAAGATGCCGCAAATACATAAAGAACTGCAGGTTTATTTCCTATATTTTCAACGATGTGTTCATCACCATTATTGCTCTCTATAAATGAGTCATTTGATGAAAAATAATTAATAACATCTCCTCTAGTATGCTTCAATTTCCCTTTAACAAGATAAACAACCATCGGTGATGGATGTGTATGTATTGGAGTCTTTACTCCAACAGGGATAATCACCTTTAAAAATCTAAGCTCGGCTTGTTTCCACCTAGGATAAGAAATTTTCTTACCTCCCAAACCTGTTGTACCTTGAATAATAGGTATTACTTCAATCTTTTCATCAGCCTTAGCATTATCCAAAGGGAGAAGAATTGATGAGATTGTTATTGCAGAGATTAATAAATTTCTAATTTTTGCCATAAATTATTAGTTAATTGCCCCCTATTGTAGATTGTCTGTCAATTAATAAAATGTATTTAATTTCTATCTACTACTTCTCCTCCATACTCTCTAGCTACTACATCTAAACACATAAGAATATCTTTATTTTTTAATAGATCTGTTTGCTTCAAATACATAAGAAGAGTTCTTATTTGATCAATTGTGTTTTCATGTAACTCTGGAAGTGTCATAACTAATACTTAATAGACCACTGCCAATAAGGATAGCAACAAAAGAAGTTTTTTCTCTAACTTATAGATATGATTATCTGAAATCAATCTAAGGTCAGTCTGATGCTATTTGTCGAAATAATTGGTTAAGAGTCTAGTCTTGTTCAAATAGTTCCAAATATTTAAAAAGTGTTATGCATCTAGATTTAACTGCAACTACAAGAGATGAAATCAAAACAAGTGATAAAAATAGATGCTCTTTTAGCAAGTCAAAGGGAAGGCCAAGGTAGAAACCAAATCCTTGCGATGCTAAAACTAAATACATCACGATTACAAAAAATAATGCGACAAGGCAAGAAATACTTTCTTTCTTTCTTTTAAAATATTGATTTTGATAAACTAAATCCAAACATAAAAGCGGACTTAATAATGGGAATGGGAAAAAGAACAAAAATATTCTAGTAATTGCCTTTGACTTATTTGGTGAAAGCATATTTAAAAGTATGTTCTAGGAAATTAATTTCTTTAGTTTAAATCAATCGCTAAATAAACTATTCTATTTTTGACCTATTTTTTAAAAGGCAATAGTTTATAAGGGTGATCTGCGATTTATTTAAGCTTAGATGATCTTCTAAGATATTGCCACATTGAGTGTCAATGTCGTTACTATATCTAGCTGCACTTATTTTATATATCTAAAAATTCAATTTAGATGCAATTTCAATCAAACTGTATCTAATTCTTAGAATTCTCATTTATTTTAGTCTGAATCTTAGCAGCCTTATGTAATAATCCTACTGCTTCTTTTCTTCCAGTTGCTGTAGATGCTTGATGTAATAATTCAGCATACTTTTTGGTTAATTTTTTCATTGGTTCTTTTTAATGTGATATACGCAGGATTAATAAGTGTTTTCAGTCTTAAAATTTGATCTATTGAATAGATTAAAAAAATTGATTATCAGAAAGTATTTGACTCTAGCAATTAGGATTCTTTTTCAAAAATTTTTTAGCTTGGTCAATATTGCGATCTCTTATCTCAACCTGAGATTTAACAATAATAACACAGGAGCAAAAATAGATCTTATTTAAAGATGCTTAACTCTCTAAATATCTGCAAATAAATTCAAAGTTTTCGTAGTCCATAGTTATTGTCTTAAACATATCCGTTTCTATTCTTCTATTACCTAAATTCTGTAATTCGACTTTAATAGTTGGATGTTTTATTGAGTAAGAGGGAGTAAAACCAATTCGCTTAGCACGTTTATGCATATCTTTTTTAAGACGAGGATCGCAGCCACAAAACAAAATGGTTGGTCTAGAAACATTCCCAATTGAAGCATCCGCAATTCTTTGTTCCAAATCCGCTGCAATATTTTGAAGAACTTTCATTCAATTATTTTTTTTCTTTTAATGGATTAAATCTAATATCAAAAGTAAGAACTATTCCAATACTAATCAGAAGTAAACCAATCGCTATTTGTGGAGAGGGTAAAATCATCTATTGATTCATTATATAAGTTAGAAAACCAGTGAAGGTAAGTAATTTAAATCCAATGAATAAAGGTAGAAACTTTTTTGCTTTTATTCCAAAAGTTAGTCCTTTTTTAAAAGACTTGATTATGGTTTTCATTACAATATTTCAAACTTTTGATATACTAACAAATTATTTTTTTCTAAATGAAGGAAACATAATTAATACCCAATACTGTTTATAGGGTTTGCTAAATAAAAAATAAATTCAAAACATAATTAGCCGGCAAGTTTAATTGCTTGAGTAGCAATAAATCCATTCCCTAGAGCAAGTTAAATCCTATAACTGCTTTCCTGACAAAAGATGGTCTTATAATTTAATTTGATCCTTATTGTTAAACAAAGTTATTATAAAAGCAATGATCTAGTGTTCTAGGTTCTTTATTTTTGTTGAACCAACTCAATTCAATTTAATAAAAGATAACTTTGACAAAATGGCTATCAGAATAAATAAATATTTAAGTGAAGTCGGATACTGTTCTAGAAGAGAAGCAGATAGACTAATTGAAGAAGGAAAAGTAACCATTAATGGAAAAATTCCAGAAATTGGTACCAAGGTAAAAGAATATGATCTAGTAGAAGTTAAAGGTCAAAGAATAGAAAAATTAACTAAACAAAAAAAAATATACTTAGCCTTTAATAAACCTTTTGGGATTGTTTGCACAACACATAGAAGCGTAGAACCAAATAATATTATAGATTTCATTAAATATCCTACAAGAATTTTTCCTATTGGAAGATTGGATAAGCCTAGTGAGGGATTAATTTTTTTAACTAACGATGGAGATATCGTAAATAAAATACTCAGAGCACGAAATAATCATGAAAAAGAATACATCGTAAGCGTTAATCGTCCTATTAATAGAGACTTTATTCAAAGCATGCGTAATGGAGTTGAAATATTAGACACCATAACTAAGAATTGTTTCGTAAAACAATTAGGTCCAAAAAAGTTTAAAATCATACTCACTCAAGGACTTAACCGGCAGATTAGGCGAATGTGTGAGGCCTTAGGTTACAGAGTACAATCATTAAAGCGTGTAAGAATTATGAATATTAAGTTAGACGTACCAACAGGAAAATATCGCGAATTTACCAAAGAAGAACTCTTAGAATTAAATGGATTACTCGAAAACTCTTTAAAAACATTTGACTAATAAAAAATCCCCTCTTTTTTTATTGTCTGCAATCTAAAAGGAGAAAGGTAGTTAGAATGTTTAAACATTCCAAAAAGGTTCTTAATAATAGCTATTGAATATAGACGTTTTCTTCCAACCATCTTCTAATAATTGCTTATATTCCTTTCTAGCTGCTTCAATAGTTTCAACTCTGCTTCCTTTCATAACTGGTTTGCTATTCCTGTTATAAACACAACCATAAGAAATCATCATTGCATCAATAGTTGGACTTGGCTTAGATACCTCCTCAAAAGGTTCGAAAACTTTAATTCTACTTTTATTCTTATTAATAAGGGTAAATTTCTCCATTAAATCAGTAGTAAGCAAATCATTGCTCCAATACTAAAAATTAAGCTCCACCCCTGCGACTTAATCTCTACCATAAATACTTCTAAAAGAACCAACAAATTGGAACTGCTCTCTATTAATACCTAAATTCTGTATAAGTTTAGAGGTTGTAAACTCTCCCATTCTAAAAGTTGAACTCAACTGATTCTTTTTTGGTCTTGCCATAAATTAGATAAAAAATAATCCTTATATATAGAGTAAATATTTTTTATACTTATGCTATATATAACTTCATAGATTTCTATTAAAAATTCATGTCAATATTAGTTACTTCACCTTGTCCAGAAAGTACGGTTGAGGAATTAGGAATTAAAAACTGGCCGATATGGACTTGTGACGCAACTTCTTTTGACTGGAATTATGACAATAAAGAGACTTGTTTATTACTTGAGGGTGAAGTAACGGTAACTCCTGAGGGAGGACAACCTGTAAAGTTTGGTGCAGGTGACCTAGTTATATTTCCAGAAGGTATGAACTGTAGATGGGATGTTCATCAAGCAGTTCGAAAGCATTATCGTTTTGGTGATTAAGCAGCACTAGCTCTCTTGCTAATCTTTCAATATGCTCCAATATCTTATGAATTCTTCAACTATCTAATCTATCAGAGTAATCTCTTAAAATTTCTGCCATCTTTTGAGGTGGAATTTCTTCTTGGTATTCTCGACATAAATCAAAAAATTTATCCAGGAAATCTTTCATTGAAGAGGACATAAAAAAAGAAGGTTTTATCGCCCTATCGTAGATCAAATGTCAAAAGAAACTCTCATTTAATAAACCTATTTAACTGAAGGCACTAGGTCGCTAGTTAGGAAAATGTAACACCGATCAGGAATAGTAATGGTTCATTAATATTGAAATAATTCTAATATTTAGAAAGGGTAGCTCTAGGGGGTTAAATTTAGGAATTATCTCAATACTTGTGCCTTGACCAATCTAGTTAGTAATGAAAAAAAGGTACTTCTTCTTCTATTTTATTTGAAGCATAATCACAAATTCCAAACTGCATACATTCCATTTTGTCATCACTTAATTTTCTTTCAAATGAAATCGGTTCAATAAAAAAATTAAACGCATTTTGGATCTTATGTTTAATAGGATTTTCGCAAGTCATAATTAACCTACATGTTTTTGAATTTTTAATCCAAACTACTTTGCGAGGCAATAGGGATTATTTAGAGATTTACTACAAAAGATGTTTTTGCGTAGATGAGCTCTTTTACCTTGTTCATAAAAATTTTGTGTCATAAAAACACCAAAATAAATAAGTGAGACAGTCAATATAAGTAGCTCTAATCCTAAGTGGGTCATTTAATAACCTCCTTTGACATGTTATTTATTTAGTATCTATGATTAAAAAAATCAAGAGTTTTAATACCTACTTACCATTAGGACTCTATAACTTGCCATCCTGCAGTAATTAATTGTTGAATCTCTTTGCCAGCTGTTACTGAGGGACCTAATAACAAAGTAGTTAAAAGTTTAATTTAAAGATTATTGCAATAAGCTCCTATATCTTTACTTTGCCCCACAAATGATCGAAGTTTTCTTTCCTCTTGTTCTTTATTACGAGCTTCAGAGTTATATTTTGCACATAACAACTTTCCTTTATTAATAATATTTACTGGTATAAGTTCAACAGCAATAATAGATGTGCTTAAAGCAATTACAAATAGTAATGCTTTAGTTATTGAACTTTTCATAAAAATAATTTTATCCAACTTAATTTTAGATCAAAATAAATTAATAGAAAAATCAACTCCTTAATAAAAGGCATCAACAAATTAAATTCATGCTTAAATATTGCAGATCTTTTTAACTAAATAAATGGCTTATTCACAAACTAGAGTAATCATAGGTGGCTTAGCTCATGTTCCTATTATAATTTTCATATTCAACTTAATTAAAGGTAAGTTTGCCTCTAAAACAGAAGATTTGAACGTAGTCGAAGTTAAAGATGAACAACCAAAGATCAAAGAGGCTGAACTTAAAAAAGAGGAAATAAAACCTCAAGAGGATCAAAAAAGTATTCTTAATCAAGAATTATTAATAGAAGAACAAGAGAACCCTGAAGATGAGAGAAAAAGTGAAGTTAAAGAAGATGATCAAGAAGGGAAAGAAGTAAGTTAAAGAAGAGGGTTTTATTCCTATAAATTTGGATAGATTTTCCAAAAACCCTTCATTTCTTTCACCCATTAATGTAAGTAAATAGTTAATAAGTCATAATATTTAGACGTTAAGAATCCTGTTGACTAGAATCTTAAAAACTAATTCAAAGAAAAAGTATTCACAAACAAAATTTTTATTGATTAAAGTCGCATATTACTAATTTAAAAGAATTTGAGGTAATTTGATCTTTTTTATTGATATTTTCTTCCTATGAATTACTTTAATTGATTATCAAATGGAATTTATGCAATTTGGAATGTATGATTATGCTCCAGAACAAATAAAAGAATTAAGTTTTTTTAGGTTTTAATAATAATAAATTTCTAAACTAAATATATATTATGCATAGAATTTCTAATTCTAGGCAATTACATTCAATTGCCGAAGTTTTCAATATTTTTTCTTAGATTTACCGCATTTTTGCTCATTGATAAAAATAAATTATCTAGATAAATTAGGCGAACTTTAGACATAATTTTATTTCATGAGTACTCAAAACAGCCAGAACCATAAAAGACAAGAACAAAATAATACAGAATGGTTAGATGAAATGATCAATAAGCTTGAAGAGAGGAATAACAATACATCTCATATAGCTTAAAAACTGACAGACTAAAAAACAATCTTTAGGAGATGATCAAGGAATTTCCACATTTCCCTATTTGTGTCTCTGTAGCATTCTTAACCGCTTTTATAAAAGAAACTAATAGTTATATGTTCTATTTACTATATAAGTAATCTGTAAATAAAAGATCTATTTTTTACCTATTTGGTTACAAACCTAGAGTCTCTTTTCTAAAAGAGAAAGCTATGTAGTTTGTAATCAAATTTTCATTAATTTTATTAAATCGAGTTTAATTGTATTTAATATAGTTTTTTAAATAGTAAGCGTTTCATTTATCTATTATTAATGGATCTAATGCGTCAGCGCGACATCTTCTTTTAAGCACAAGAGAAGAATCTCCTTTACCCTCTATTTCGGTTTCTTCCTCCTGGCATTTATTTAATAATTCTTGAATTACAGGAATACATTGAACCATAAATTTATCTTTATTTTTTAACTTGACATCAGAAAATCCAAGATTAATGCCTGCTTCATAGTATGCATACCAATAACTACACTGATTAAAATCTTCTATTGGATTTTTTATTTTCAATCCATAATTATCTGCTAATCTTTGTAATCCATCTTCGGCAATTTTTTTATTTTTTCTCTCTCTTTCCCAAGAGGAGTAATCATCTCCATAAATAAGTACTCCCAAAAAGATAAACAAAATACTTATATATAAACCCAAGTTTTTAATTATCATATTAATTAAATAAGAAGTGTAATTAAATTTTCAGCAAAAAATGCTTTATTCATAAAAAATTAGAGTATCTATTTCTATATTTTAGATCAACTGTCAATCATTCTTATATATTGAGAGGAGAATATTAGGAATTTAATCTTTAGTTATTTAATACCTAAATATCTCTCACAGTAATAGTTAGCCAACTCGCGATTAGAATAATTTTTTATTTCCTTTAAATTAAGGTTCTTCATCGCTTCATCACCTGTGATTTGATAGCTTGAATTTAGTTTCGCACAGGTATCTTTTACTTTTGCTTCCTTTTCAAAAGGGATTCTAAGATAAAAAGCAAAAATGGATAGAAACAAACCAAAAGTTATTACTCTTCTATGATTCTTCCACCATTGGTAAAATTTATTTTCCATAAAAAAAGAGGGTTTTAGTAATGATATTTTAGATCGACTTATAATTGTACTTAATATATAGATATGAGAATAGTAATTGTTTTATTGAATAATGCCAAAGTAGTGAAAATAATCAACCTCAATAAAAAATAACTATGAATAATATTATTGAAATTATTAATATTTTAATAAATCGAATAATATTTTTTTAGATTGAGTGAGGCTAACCTACTATCGCAATCAATTCTCGTTTAAATACAAACTTATATTTATTTAGTAAAATACCTCCATGTAACTAAAGGAATTATTATTACTAATATCGCAAGTACGATATATATAGCCATATAGTTATTTGTTTCATCAGCGATCTCTACATTAGAATTAAGATCATCTAGTTGATTGTCAATTGAGGAAGGTTTATTATCTATTGATGAAGGTTGACTAATCTCCTCGATGATTATTTTTTTGGGTTTATTAGTCGAATTAGAATTAAATCGAGGCTTAAAACTTGAACCTAATTCAGCAACACAATGATTATCGCAGCCACCATTAGCTTCATTATGAGCAATAGCTGGAGATACTAAACCAAAAAACAAAGGTAAGAGTAATAACTTTCTCATTAAACAAAAGGATTTTATAAATTAAGTTTAGAACACTGTCAAAAAAAAGCTATCCTTTCAGCGATATATTTAAGTGAAGGAACTATAAATCGTTTGATGTGAATGTAAGTTGCACATACAAGCCAATACAAATCAAAATCTAGTCTCAAACTTATTGCGGTATTATAATTCATCCAAGCTATAACTAAAGTCTTAAGGATTTCTTAGAACGCCGCAAAGTGCTTTGTTAGCACTTGGAATCTGGTTAAAAGCCTGTCTATATATAATCTAATTAAGACTAGAGAGTTTACCAGATTCTCTTTTTTATTGTTTTCATTCTCATACAAGAAAGGTTCTTTAGGAGAGTATATAAAATTAGCTATAAGTATAAATAAGTGCTTGATTAAACTAGTGGTGTAAGTAGTAAACGTTTATTTGTTAATCACAATAATTATCCTTAGTTAATGAAGTATTCCAAGAGGATTCTTCCATTGTTGATAGGTCAACTCTATGAGTTGCCATCCAGTCTCCGTTTGCTTCCAAAAATTTTTGAACATTACCTTCTGGAGCTTGATGAATAACAATAACTTTTTGAGGATCTTCCTTGCTTACGCCTCTGAAAAGGGGCTTAATATCAAATTCAGAATGTCTTTTATCTGCTTCTGTACTATCAAATATTGCTGACCATTCATCGAAGGTACTCTGAATTTTAAAAGTAAAGACAGAAGTAACTGTGCAAGACATAACAAAGTAGGTAATTAACCCTTATTTTAGATCCATTTTTATAAAAAGCTTACTATTTGAAATTTAAATAACATTAAAAAAAAATTTTTTAATTAGTTAAACTTCCTTCCATGATAGTAATATTTGTATCCTTTGAATTAGCCCACCTTAACTTGCTTAGCTCTTGATATTCTGAGCTTTTTGTAAGCATCAATAGCATCTTTCTTTGTTGGGAACTAAATTATTACGGATAATGTTACACCCTTTCCTTCGACCGTTTAACTCTCCATGTCCTTTGCGAATACTAAACCACCTAATGACTCAAGCCAAGGTTGAAATTCTTCGACATATTCAGCAAAAGCTGGATTAGTAACAGTTGTAGTAACGAGCCAATAACCTTTAGTCATCAAAAAATTAATTTAAAATTATATATATACTAAATTAATTTTATTTATTTAAGCCGCAAATTTTTCATCAAAAGTTGACTTTATTTGTGCTGCCTTTTTCAGTAATCTAACTACTTCTTTTCTTCCAACAGCATTATCTGCTTGACGCATTATTTCAGCATATTTTTTATTTATTTTTTTCATAAGCATTATTCACTTAAACTCAAAATACAACATCACTACTTACTGTCAATTCCTTATTTTCATGAAATTAATTGAAGGTTGAAATTTCACATGATTTAGCTTTTTTGTGAAATCTCAATAAAAATATACAGATTTCTTTTTAGTTACTTTTATAACTCTATTACTTTTTTATTTTTTTATTTTTTTATTTTTGATGGCGCTTGCCATTCACAAGTAATTTTACATTCTTGTAGTGATTTCTCTGAATCATTCTTAAGTTCGCAACTACGTAGACAGTCATAAAATGCATATTTAGGGTCTAACTGATTTTTAAATAGTTTATCTCTAAATGTATTCATAGTTAAAATCCTTTTTCTTTTTTTTCAAGTTGATTAATCAATTTGTCCAACCAAATTGTGTTGTTAACATTTTTTGTGTTGTTAACATTTTCTATATTTTTAAAGTATTTAGTTTTAAACGTACTCATGAAGTTATACCTTAAATTCGTGAAGTTAATTTAAGGGCAATAATTAAAATTAACTAGAGCAAAAATACTGATTATGAATATAGTGAAATATATAATATCAAAAATTATTTGGTAAAAATACTCTGGCAAAAGTCTTTTGCTAATTATATATTTATATATACGTTCATCCAATTAAAATATCTGGACGCATGACATGAGAATAAGGAACGGGATTCTCATTTACTCCTTAAGGTCATGAATAACCTCTTACAAATCAGAGAAAAAATAAACAAAGCTGCAAAACTAAAGCAAGCCCAAATTTTGGCAACTAAGAATGGAGAAGTTACTCCATATAGAAGATCAGTTTTCCAAGAAAGAGTTAAGGCAGCTCAGAAAGATTTAGAAAAGCTAGATTAAGAATAAATAATTCTTACTTTTAATCTGATCTAAATTAGAGGGGTAAACCCTCTTTTTTATTAGAAAACCTTCAAGAATTAAATTAAATATGGGTATTGCTTTACTATTTCTAGGTCATGAAATATAAACTAGAATTTAATTTTAACTTTAATTATTTATATAGATCTACAAAAAATAATCATGGTTATTTAGGATATAAAATATAAATAAGTTCATTCTTTTAATATTTTTTCTTAGTTTTCTTTCCTTATTAACTTTTAAGAGAAGTCAAAACAAATCTGCAAAATAAAATAAGAAAGATTACTCTTTTGATTATCCTAGATAATTGTTAGATTTGAAGTAAATATTCTAATTTATTTAGCATGTTTAATTTTGG
>QCJI01000021.1 GCA_003216135.1 Prochlorococcus sp. AG-409-A22
GGGTAATGTTATAAATGCTAAAAATAAGCTTTTATTTTGTCGGCTAGCTAAGGAAAGGATTAAAGAAAATAAGATTGTAATTAATGAGGCAATTAATCCAAGTCCAATAGTTCTAGATGTAAGTGTGAGCAATTCCATCGTTAGCCCTTTTTGTACCTGATCAACATTTAAAAGAAACCAAAAAGATGGAATGCCAAGAGAAAAAATTGGTGGAAATAAAGCAACTATTACTGCTAAGAAAGCTCTATATTTTTTCAACTCCCATCCTTGAGAATCTATAGATGCAGGATTATCACTCCACCGTTTTGTTTTTCTTCTGGAAAATTTCTCAAATATGATTAAGGTAAAAACTATTAGTAATGCAATTAAAGATAGTCCGATAGCACTTTCTGGATTACCTTCAATAATCCAATTTTCAGTAATACCTTTAGAAATACTTGGAATATTTAATAATTCAACTGTACCTAACTCATTCATAACCTCCATGCACATTAAACTAATACCCGTTATTAGTGCTGGAAGTGCCATTGGTAAAGCAATTTTAAAAAAACTACCCCAAGGACCAATACCTAAACCTCTACTCGCATTTATTTGATTAACTCCAAATTTATTGAAACTTTCGTTAGCTAGAATGAAAACGTAAGGATAAGTAGAAATTGAAAGTATAAGGACACCCCACCATAAACCAGTTATTTGGTAACCAAAAATACTCCCTAAATCCTGCAAAACTGCTGTTATTAAATATGCAGGAGCAGCCAGTGGAATAAGTTGAGAAATACGGAGTAATCTTCTGAACCTGAAATTGCAGTTTGAAAGTAGCCATCCATTCAAAGTTCCTAAACCACCTCCAAATAAGCTTGTAAGGATTAAAAGTTTTATCGTGCCTAATATTTCTTCTTTCCCTGCAATGCCTAATGAAAAATCTCCACTTAAGATAAAGCTAATACCCTCAATAAGGAAACTGGAAATTGGAATGATTACTATAAGTGCAACAATAAAAGATGAAATTTCTAATGGGTTTAAATCTATTATTGTTTTCTTAAGTTCTTTAATTAGAATTTTCAACAAATCAAATAATTACTATTATGTATTTTGTTTAGAATTAAATCTACAAAGATCTAATTGATTCTTAATAGTTTGATGATCTAGATCTTTTCCGATTAAAACAATTTTGTTTGATTTTTCATTTGTCCATTCATCATCATCAAGAGAAAATCTTTTTCCAGATAAATGAAAAATATGCTTTCTTTCACTTTCCATAAACCATAAAATCCCTTTAGCCCTAAATACATTTTCTGATATTTGATTGTCTAAGAAATATTGAAACTTTCTTAAAGAAAATGGTGCCGATGTTTTAAAAGAAATTGATGTAAACCCTTCAATATTATTTAAATCATGAGAATGTGATGAGTGATCATGAGGATGTGATGAGTGATCATGAGGATGTAATGAGTGATCATGAGAATGTGATGAGTGATCAGAGGAATCTTCCCCAATATTTTGTATGTTTTTCTTAGATGTGAAATTATCTGTTTCGAATAGTCCTACGCTAATTATTGTTTCTAATCCAACTTCACTATTTATTGATCTTAATATTCTTGGTTCTTTTTTTATCTCATTTATACTATTTTCTATTTTCTTTAAGTGCCCTTCACTAACTAAATCACATTTATTAAGCAGTAATATATCCCCATATAAAATTTGAGAATAGGCTACATTTGATCTTTCTAACTTAAAATCAAAATTTTCTGCATCAATAAGAGTAATTATTGAATCTAATCTAACCTTGTCTCTAAGATTCCCTGCTGCAAAAGTCATTGCTACTGGCAATGGATCTGCTAGACCAGTTGTCTCAACAATTAAGTAATCTAAATTTTCAGGCCTTTCTAAAACTTTAGATACTGTATTTAATAATTCACCATTAATAGTGCAACATATACAACCATTATTTAATTCGATCATATCTTCTGAGCTTTCGATTATTAATTCATTATCAATTCCAATCTCCCCAAATTCATTAACTAAAACAGCTGTTTTTATACCGACTTGATTTTTTAAAATATGATTAAGAAGTGTAGTTTTGCCAGAACCTAAAAAGCCGGTAATAATTGTAACAGGTAATAATTTTTTTGACATAATAACAATTTTTTTTGAATAATTTTATTTTCAATTTAGTTATCATAAATACTATTAATTTCTAAGGCAATAGTTTGATCTAGATTTGATATTCCTCCCAAATCATGGGTAGTTAATTTAATTATTACTTTTGAATAGACATTCTCCCAATTGGGATGATGGTTGTATTTTTCGCAAATTAAAGCAACCTTAGTCATAAAAGAAAATGCTTCTAGAAAATTTGCGAAATTAAATTCTCTCTCTATAAGATTAGACTTAATTTCCCATCCAGGTATTTTTACAAATAATTCTTTCAACTCTCCATTTTCTAGTAGATAAGGTTTCATTAGAAATAAAATTTAATTAACCTTAATTATAAATTTTTTGTATTTTTTTCACCAATTATATGAACGCTTATACTTCTTTCTTTTCTATTAAATCTATGCTCCCATAAATAAATTGCCTGCCAGGTACCAAGTATAATTCTACTTTTTTGAAAACTTAAGGATAAAGTGGTGTTTGATAAAGAAGTTTTGATATGCGCGGGCATATCGTCAGCACCTTCTTGATAGTGTTCATAATAAACTTTTTCACTATTTTTTGATAAAGATGAATAACAATCATAAGGGACTATGGATTGCATGTACTTTTTTAAGTCCTTCAGAACATTGGGATCTGCATTTTCATTAATCGTTAAACTACAACTTGTATGAAGTAAGGTTAAATTAAAAATTCCTGAATGAAAATCATTCTCTTTAATAAAGAGATTTAGGTCATTTGTAATATCAATAAAACCTTCACCATCGGTCATGAATTTTAATGTTGCAAATATTTGTTCCATAAAAATAAGAACCATAATTATTAATATTCTATTATCCAAATAGTTGGATAATTTTTTACTGACTTGAAAATTTTTATCTTAAGATAAAGAATAATTAAGAAATCGATTTTTGGCTGAAATTGCGTGGAATAAGCTTGGTGCTTATCTTAAAGAAACTCAAATATTAGGATCAATTCAAAATACACTTTATTGGGATCAAAATACAGGGATGCCAAAGAAAGGGGCTTCGTGGAGATCCGAGCAACTTACATACATTGCAAAAGTCTTGCATCAAAGAAATTCTTCAGAAGAGTTTGCAAATCTTATCAAGTCTGCAAGTATAGAGCTATTAGATTCTGAAAGGCATTATAAGAATCCACAAATTATTCAGGAAAAAAAAAGAAATATTGAATTATTAGAAAAAGAATTTAATAGGCAAAGAAATTTAGATCCTAAATTAGTTGAGTCATTAGCTAAAGCAAAATCTATAGGTTATGAAAGCTGGCAAGAAGCAAAGAAAAAATCTGATTTTGAAATATTCCTCCCATTTTTTGAAGAGTTAATCAAGTTGCGAATTGAAGAAGCAAAGCAAATATCTGAAATATATTCTCCATGGGAGACCCTTGCGCAGCCTTTTGAACCTGATTTGACTTTGAAGTGGTTGAATAATATGTTTCAACCTCTAAGAGAAACTATTCCATCTCTTCTTTCTGCAATTAATAAATCCAACAAAAACAGTTGGGATTTAAGTCCAGAATCGCAGCAAAATTTATGTTCAAAATTACTTGATGAATTTGGTAGAAATAAAGATCTTGTTGTCGTTGCTAAATCACCTCACCCTTTTTCTATTACATTAGGACCAAATGATTATAGGATTACAACTAGAATTGTTGAAGGGGAGCCATTTTCAAGCTTTTTGGCAACTGCTCATGAATGGGGACATTCTATTTATGAACAGGGCCTGCCTTCTCAAAGTCATCAATGGTTTGCCTGGCCATTAGGTCAAGCAACTTCTATGGGTGTGCATGAAAGCCAATCGTTATTTTGGGAAAATAGGATAGTTAAATCTAAATCTTTTTCTAAAAGATTTTTCAAAAAGTTTGTTGCAGAAGGTTGTGCACTTAAAAATCATTTAGAACTTTGGAAATCTATTAATCATTTGCAAGCGGGTTTAAACAGAGTTGAGGCAGATGAATTGACATATGGTTTACATATTTTAATTAGAACCGAACTTGAAATAGATTTAATTGAAGGAGACTTAGAAGCTAAAGATATTCCATATGAATGGAATAAAAGATATGAGGAACTTTTAGGAATTAGGCCGTCTAATGATTCAGAAGGTTGCCTTCAAGATGTCCATTGGAGTGAAGGAGCATTTGGATATTTTCCTTCATATTTGTTAGGTCATCTTATAAGTGCTCAAATATCTTCTCAAATGGAAAGAGATATTGGGTTGATTGATAATTTGATCGAAAATGGTGAATATGAAAAAATAATTTTCTGGTTGAAAAATAATATTCATAAACATGGTAGATCTGTAAATTCTATGGAACTAGTAAGAAATATCACTGGTGAAGAACTATCATCAGAATATTTTATTAATCATTTAAAAACTAAGATAAATGATTTTTGTTAAGAATTACTTTTAAAGAATTTCCTTAGGTGTGAGGATGTAAGATAAATAAAAATAATTTTTTGATGGCAAATCTTAATCAACCTCCAAGCAGGGTTACACCAAATTTATTGCATATACTTGATGCTTTCACAGATGGTACACAATCAATAGTTAATACAATTGTTGAATTAAATTCAAATACTATAAATAAATACGAATTAATTACTGAAACTGGTCATTTAAAACTTGATAGAGTGGGTTATTCATCTCTTGCCTATCCTTTTGCTTACGGATGTATCCCAAGGACCTGGGATGAGGATGGAGATCCTCTTGATATAGAAATAGTTGGAGTAACTGAACCGTTAGTACCTGGATCAATAGTAGAAGCAAGGATTATTGGCGTTATGAAATTTGATGATGGAGGAGAGGTTGATGATAAAGTAATTGCTGTTCTCTCAGATGATAAAAGGATGGATCATATTACTACTTTTGAGGACTTAGGAGAACATTGGCTAAAAGAAACAAAGTATTATTGGGAACACTATAAAGATCTAAAGAAACCAGGAACTTGTAATGTTAATGGTTTTTATGGAATTGAAGAAGCGGTAGAAGTAATTAAAGAATGTGAAGATAGGTATATGAAAGAAATTGACCCTAAATTAATTGATTAAAAAATTTTTTATGTTTCCCTGAATTCTTCAAATATTTCACTAAGGATTTCTTTGGCACCTTGAAGTTTTAGTTTTTCAGCTAAGTTTTTGCCGATTTCCTCTGGATCATTAATATGTCCAATTGATTGATCTTTAATAAGTCTTTCCCCGTCAATAGAAGCTACCATTCCAGTAAGATATAATTTCTCATTTTGAATACTAGTATTGACTCCTATTGGAACTTGGCATCCTCCTTCAAGTTCTCTTAAAAATGATCTCTCAGCTAAACATCTTTGACTTGTCGGTCTATCTTCTAGAACTTTTATAATTTCTAAAACTTTTTTATCATCAGATTTACATTCTATTCCTAGTGCACCTTGGCCTACTGCATGAAGAGAAATTTCATTGGGAATAATCTGGTGGATTCTTGATTCAAATCCTAATCTCTTTAAACCTGCTGCAGCAAGAATTATACAATCGAATTCTCCAGAATCTAATTTCTCTATTCTTGTAATAACATTTCCTCTAATATCCTTAAAAGTAAGATGAGGAAATCTATTTCTCAACTGTGCGAGTCTCCTAAGTGAGCTTGTCCCAACTATTGAACCACTTGGTAAGGTTTCTAATTGATAACAATCATTTTTTTTGTTGACTACTAAAGCGTCTGCAGGGTCTTCTCTTTTTGTAATACATCCTAATGTTAGTCCATTAGGTAAATTAGTTGGTAAATCTTTTAAAGAATGTACCGCTATATCTGCATGGCCTACAAGCATTTGTGCTTCAAGCTCTTTAGTAAATAAGCCTTTGTCTCCTATTTTTGCTAAAGCCACATCTAGAATTTTGTCACCTTGAGTTACCATCGCTTCTATGGATACTTCTAAATCGGGAATGTTTTTTTCTAATTGTTCTTTAACCCATAAAGTTTGAACCATTGCTAATTTACTTCTTCTACTAGCTATTTTTAATTTAAAGTTAGTCATTAAATATTGTTTTGATTTGGATTAAATATAAGTAGGATTTATTTTAAGATATTATTTTGCAACTTTTCATAGCAGATAATTTTATTTAACTTTTTTTATTTTATATATTCTTTTAAAACTCCATTTCTATTTGGATGTCTAAGTTTTCTAAGTGCTTTTGCTTCTATTTGTCTAATCCTTTCTCTTGTTACATCAAAAATCTGTCCAATTTCTTCAAGAGTTTTCATCCTTCCATCATCAATTCCATATCTCAATCTAAGAACATCTCTTTCTCTTGGACTGAGAGTGGCTAAAACCCCTTCTAAATCTTCTCTTAATAAAGTTTTAGAAACATCTTGCTCCGGATTCTCTATATCAGCCTCTATAAAGTCTCCAAGTCTTGAGTCCTCTTCTTTTCCTATAGGGGTTTCTAAAGAAATGGGTAGCTGAGCACTTTTAGCTATAAATCTTAATTTTTCAATTGTCATTTCCATGCTCTCAGCTATTTCTTCTTCACTGGGTTTTCTTCCAAATTCTTGGCTAAGAACTTTTGTTGTTTTCTTAATACGAGAAATTGTTTCATACAGATGAACTGGGAGTCTAATAGTTCTACTTTGATCTGCAATAGCTCTTGTTATGGCTTGACGAATCCACCAAGTGGCATAGGTAGAAAACTTGTAACCTTTTTCATGATCAAATTTCTCAGCTGCTCTTATTAGACCCAAGCTTCCCTCTTGTATTAAATCTTGGAAAGATAATCCTCTATTCATATATTTTTTAGCAATAGAAACTACTAATCTTAAATTCGATTGAACCATTTTTTCTTTAGCTCTTCTTCCTAAAAGAAGTCTTCTTCTGAATTTTGGAAGAGGCATATCTATCAATTCAGCCCATTCTCTAACAGAGGGGAAATGCCCTTTTTCTGACTCATATTGAGTCGCCAATTCTTCGAGTTGGAGCAAATCAGCTATTTTTCTAGCAAGTTCAATTTCTTCATCGGGTCTTAATAGTCTAATCCTTCCGATTTCTTGAAGATAAACTCTTATTGAATCTTCTGTGTAAATACCTTTTGGTCCAAGTTTTATATTTGCCAGCCCTTTACCTTCTTCATCAGATCCACTGAAGTCATTACTATTTACGTTTAGATCGGAAGAATTTTGTATATTTGGTGACTGAATATTATTTTCTTCTGAAACAACGTTATCTAAATTAGTATTAATTTTCTTGTTAATCTTTTTTTTAGAACTAGGCTTGGAATTCTTTGATTCGGTTGCTACTGGGGACATAATAGACTCCTTTCTACGGTGAATTTAACTAGATAAAATTTTAATTAAGGCTAATTTGTACATTTAGTAGTAAAATTATGCCTTTGTCATTAAAAGAACTAATACAAAAAAATGTGTATGAATAAAGTTTTTTTAAATTGTTGAAAAATTTAAATAGTGCTATAGATTACCTAAAGTAAAAAGTCTTGGGATTTCTCAGACAGGCAGATCAATTTTTGAATTTTAACTCAATGATCAAGCTTCGTGTCTCCCTTCAGATCAGAGTACTTACAATGTCCAAACACACTGTGTGGAATGTTCAACAATCCAATATTAAGAAAAAGTTTTGAAGCCGGCAAGTAATCAGTTATCAAATATTTCTGTAAAATTAGAGGTACTACTTGATCTAGGTAGTTATAGTAATAGTTTTTCCTATATTGATTCAAATAATCTAGGTGTAGAAGTAGGAGATATTGTCGCTGTTAGACTTAAAGGGAGATTGTTGAATGGTTTGGTAATTGCCCAAAATACGTACTCAAATATAAATAAAAGCCAAAATAAAATTACTAAAGCTGAGACTTTAAAATATTTACCTGTTGAGAGCATTGTGCAAAAAAAGATAATTCAAGACTGGTGGCGAGATTGGTTAGAGTCTTTAGCTTTGTTTTATCAAGTAAGTAATTTAAAAATGTTTAAAACAGCATTTCCTCCTGGTTGGATTGGTAAACATAAAAAAATATCTCAAGGATTAAAAAATCAAATATGGATTGAAATTCATAGAGATTTGGATTGTCGTAAATATGATTTTACTAATAGAGAATTTGCATTAATAAATGTTTTGCGGGAAAAAGGTAATTGGCAAAGTGAATTAATAAGGTCTGGGTTTAATTTCACTCTGATTAATTCGATGGTGAGCAAAAATTTGTTAATTAAAACTAAAAGAAAAAAAATAATCAATACCAAATTAAATTCTTTTAAAAATGATCTGAATGAAATAAAAAAACCAGATCTTACAAATGAGCAAAAACGTGCATATCAAGAAATGCAAGAAATGCAACCAGGAGATGTCTTATTACTTTGGGGTGAAACAGGTTCTGGTAAGACAGAAGTTTATATGAGAATTGCTGAAGATCAATTATTAAACAAAAAGAGCTGTTTAATACTTGCACCAGAAATTGGTTTAATTCCGCAACTTATTGATAGATTTAGTCGGAGATTTAAAAATCTTGTTTATGAATATCATAGTAATTGTTCTTCTAGGCACAGAACCTTGGTTTGGAAGATGATTCTTGATGATAATGAACCTATCATAGTAATTGGAACAAGGTCAGCAATATTCCTTCCCATCAAAAATTTAGGCTTAATAATAATAGATGAAGAACATGATGTTTCCTATAAACAAGATAGCCCTATGCCTTGTTATGACGCAAGACATGTAGCTATTCAAAGAGTAAAAAGGAATCCCATAAAGTTAATATTTGGAAGCGCCACTCCATCAATGTCTACTTGGAAGAAGATTGTTTTTGAAAAGGAGTTAAAAATGGTAAGAATGACTAAAAGAATATCAAGTACTGCAATACCAGAAATAAAAATTGTTGATATGCGTGATGAATTTAATAAAGGGAATACGAAAATTTTTTGTACTGAATTATTAGACTTGATTTCTCAACTGCGAGTAAAGAAGGAACAGGCAATCATCTTGATACCTAGAAGAGGACACAGTGGTTTTCTAAGTTGTAGAAATTGCGGATTTATAATTAATTGTCCTAATTGTGATGTCCCTTTATCTGTTCATATAGGTTCACAAGGAAGACAATGGCTTAGTTGTCATTGGTGTGATCATAAATCAAGGCTGATTAAAAATTGCCCAGATTGTAACTCAAATGCTTTTAAGCCTTTTGGGATAGGAACGCAAAGAGTTATAGAGTTTTTAAATGGAGAGTTTCCTCTCTTGAGAGTACTTCGTTTTGATAGGGATACGACTTCGGTTAAAGATGGTCATAGAAATATTCTTTCAATTTTCTCTCAAGGTAAAGCAGATATTCTCGTTGGGACTCAAATGTTGGCAAAAGGTATTGATATTCCAAATGTTACTCTTTCAGTAGTTATTGCAGCTGATGGCTTGCTTCATCGTCCAGATATTTCTGCAGAAGAGAAATCATTACAATTGTTTTTACAATTAGCAGGTAGAGCAGGCAGAGCTCAAAAGTCAGGAAAGGTTATTTTTCAAACCTATAAACCAAGTCATCCTGTAATTTCATATCTTAAAAATAGAAATTATGAGAGATTTCTAGTTGAAAATTCTAAATTGAGAAAAGAGTCAGATTTATTCCCATTCTGTAAAGTGTGTATTTTAAAGTTGTCTGGTGAAGATTATGCATTAACAGAGTCTACTGCAACTAAATTAGCGAAATACCTGCTGAGTTTTTGTAAAGAAAAGAATTGGAAGCTTATTGGCCCAGCTCCAAGTTTAATTGCTAAAGTTGGAAAAAAATTTAGGTGGCAAATATTAATACATGGCCCTGAAGATTCTAAGCCACCTTTCCCAGAAAGATCTCTTTTGTGGAAGTTAATTCCCAGAAGCGTATTTTTATTAATTGATGTTAATCCAGTAGAGTTGTAATTACTCAGAGGGTAGTTGAGGTAGATCTGTACCTATCTTAAATCTATAAAATCTCAATCCATAAGCCATAATTATTAGTAATGAAATAATTGTTATTCCAATTAATAATTTATTCCAGCTCCAAAATGAGAACTCTATGCTATTTATTTGCCCAGGAATTAAATGCCAAATTATAATATTCTTTGAAATTTCTACTTGAGGATTTTTTACACTAAATAGATTCGCTTTATTTGGGTTAATAATTTTGAAATTAATTTCTAAATCCTCTATATCTGATAGAGTTTGTAGATTTATATATATCTTATAGTAGTGCTTTTTTAAAAAAATAAAATTTTTTTCAGTATTATTAAATTCTAGATCTGTGGATCCTCCTGCTAAGTCTCCGGCCGTTTGTTGGATTGTTTTGAGAATTTCTTCAGTATTTTCTATGTTAAGGTTTTTATTATATAGAGAAAAATTATATTCTTCTGTTGAAAAATCTGCGTTAGGAAAAATACCCTTTATTTTATTTTCAAAATTCATTTGCCAAGGGAATTTATTAATATATTTACTTTCAACTTTGAGATAATTATTTATTGAGTCAAGTTCACGAAGATCAAGTGTATTTTCAATTTTTACACATCCACTTAAAAGTGGAATTAACAAACATAATATTAAAAAAATTATAAATGTAAATTCTTTTTGGAATGGTTTTGTTTCGCCTGTAGGTTTATTAGATATATTGATATATCTTTTCTTTTCTTTATAATTTTTGGGCTTTAGCGAATTAAGAGATTTTTTGTTTAGAGAAAGATTGCTTTCAAATTTTATATTCCAATTATCAGGTTTTTTAATTTCAGGAGAGTCTATAATTTCCATCAAATATTTTGCATTCTCTCTTGTTTTATAATCATAGGATTTTAAAAGTTCATTGCAAAATTTTTTAGCCTCTTCTTTTTTATTGATGCCGCAAAGGGCAGTAATTAATATTGTTCTTAAATTAACTCCTTCTTTAGTTGTTAAAGGATATGAATCTATTTTTTGGGATATAAATTTAATACAGAAATGATATTCACCTTTTGTAAGAGCACTCTCTACTGCTTCTAAGACTTGCTCATAAGTTTGCATGATTTAGGCAAGAATCATTGTCCCAATTCCTGAATTTGTAAAAACCTCAAGAAGTAATGAATGTTCTATTCTTCCATCAATTATGTGAGCAGCTTTTACTCCTTGGGCTAATGCTCTAATACAACATTCAGTCTTCGGTAGCATTCCCTCAGTAACAATTTCTTTCTGAATCAATTCTCTTGCCTCTTTAAGGTTAATTTGTTTTACAAGAGAGTTTTTGTTATCTCTTTTGTTTAATATACCTGGAGTATCAGTAAGCAGTATGAGCTTTTCTGCATTTATTGATGCAGCTATTTCTCCTGCTACAAAGTCAGCATTTATATTATGAGAAATACCCTGTACAGTTGAACCAATACTAGAAATAACAGGGATATATCCCGTTGAAATAAGAGGATCTAATATTTCAGGATTAATTTTACTAACCTCTCCAACTAATCCATGACTACCATCTCCTAACTCTCTTGACTGTATTAAGTTGCCATCAAGACCAGATATGCCTACCGCTAACGATCCTGTATAGTTAATCCCTCTTACAATTTGTTTATTTACTCTTCCCATTAGGACCATTTCAACAATATCCATTGTTTTATGATCAGTAACTCTTATTCCATTTTCAAATTTCGGAGATATTTCTAATTTATTTAGCCAAGTATTAATTTCAGGTCCTCCACCATGAATTACTATTGGGCATACCCCTACACTTGATAAAAGAGCAATGTCTCTGAAAAAGGCTTTCTTTAATTTCTCATCTTCCATTATAGAACCTCCATATTTTATAACTATTTTTCTTCCTTTAAAACTTTGTATATATGGGAGTGCTTCACTTAATATTGATACTCTTTGAGAATCATCCATTATGAAAAAAATTTTTTAAAAAATGATTGAATTAAGAAATTGAATTTTTACAAATATATTTGAATATTTAATAAAAGAGAATCAAATCAAATTCTTTTTTATTATCGTCGATAATAAATTCGGATTCAAGACCTTTTACGAAAAACCTATTTAATCTTTCTTGCTTTTCTAGCCATTTTTCTACAGGTACAGCATTTATTTCAAAATTCATCCTTAGACCATTTTTATCTTCTTTTATGATTTCTTCTATTTCTTTTAGTTGAGGAGGATTATTTTCGTCCCATAAATTTAGAGCCTCTAGTGAAGATTCAAGATGGGCTTTTATTCCATATCTCCATCTGGTTACATCATTAACTAGTGCAGTTAATTCTTTTGGCCTATTAAATCTGTCGTTTTTAAAATTTGTGGTATCTAATAACTCGACAGGAGGGATTTCAGAAGTCTTCAATCCCAATCCAATGAGTAAAATAGGTACCCCATAAAAGAAAGTAGGAACACTTAGGTTTACTGAATCCGTAAAATAAGCAGTCATTCCAACAAAAGCCAATATACCTCCTGTTGCTACTATTAAGTTTGCAGGAGATAAGTATTTGTTCATTTTGTTTTAGTAGAATAGTTAATCAATAGGTTAATAAATATTATGCAAGATCCTAATACTTCCAATCAAGACGATTTGATTTTTAAACTTGATAAAGATAGATCATGGTTGTTGGAAAACATTGATAAAGGGAAATGGCCTGAACTTAGGAGGGAACTTGCTGAGCTTGAAAGGAAAATAAGCAAATTAATTATAAGTGTTCAAGAAAATAATGTTGATTATTGAATTAAAAAGGGATTTCGTCAACCTCTGGTACTAAAGGGGAGCTATCCCAACTAGAACTCTTGGGAGTATCTTTCTTTTCAAAAGAAGGATTAGTTTCCTTTGTATTAGCTTTCATTTGTTCAACCGGAGTTATATGATGAATTCTTGATGCAGTTAATTCAGGCTGCTTTTCTTTAGTCCCATCTTTTCTTGTTAATGTATTCATTCTAAGACGTCCTTCAAGAACAATGTTTTGTCCTTCATTTAGCTCCTCAATCATTTCTTGGGCAATTGACCCCCATCCTAAAACCTTAAGTTCTCTAATTGGATCTTCACTTCGTAACCCTTTGAAATTTACAGTCATTTCAGCAATTGGAGTTTGATTCTCTTTTGTATATCTCATTTGAGGTGCGCTTTTAACTAACGCCTGAATTAAACAATGATTCATTACTTTCTTATTAATTAAAGATATACTGATGCAGAATCATAAAAATTGCTACGAAAATGTTTGGATCCTATCAGGAACTTCAGATGGCCCTGCCTTGGCTAATAAGTTTCTCGAACTTAACTATACAGTATTTGCAAGTGTTGTAACCCATAGAGCGGGTAATGCTTATCTAAAGAACCCAAAGTTACATATCATTACAGGGAAATTAAGTGATACAGATGCAATAATTAATTTTATTACAAAAAATAAGATTCAATTTGTTATCGACGCTACTCATCCATTTGCTCTAATTATTTCCCAAAATCTTCATGAAGCTTGCAAATTAATTAATAAACCTCTTCTAGTTTTTGAAAGAAAACCTTCAATTAGAAAAAATAATAATTTAAATTATATTTCTAGTCTGAAAGGTATAAAAAATGTCGATTTAGAAAATAAGAATATTCTTTTAGCAATAGGATCTAGATTCCTTGATGAAACTGCAAGCTACTATATAAGTTTTGGCGCCAATTTATTCACCAGGGTTCTTCCAACTCATGAAAGCATATCTAAGGCTTTTGGATCATGTATAAAGAATTCAAATATAGCGATACTTGAACCAAGTAAAACAAAGGAAAGTCTTTTGGAAAAGACACTTTGTGATTTTTGGAGGATAGATTATGTACTTTGTAGAGAATCAGGAAGTTATTCTCAGAAAAATTGGGAGAGGATTATTTTTGGAAGCAATATGAAATTATTTTTAGTGAAAAGACCAGAATTAAAATATAATAACTCTTCTGTTTTCTATCATTATGATACTTTGGTAGATCATATAACTAGAAAAAATTTAATATCTGATTTATGAGCGAAGTGCTAATTCTGATAACGACAGAATCGAATGAAATAAAAGCCAAAAATATTGCTAAGTTGCTAATAGAAAATAAACTTGCTGCTTGTGTTTCATTAAAATATATTGATTCAATTTATAAATGGGAAGATGATATTGAAGAAACTAAAGAGATTGAAATAACAATTAAAAGTAAACCTGAATTAAAGGATGATTTGATTTCCTTCTTACAAAAAATGATATCTTATGATATCCCACAAATTGTTTATAAAAAATTTCAAGCTGATGAAAAATATTTTGATTGGTTAAATAAAATTATTTAATCAAAGTCATTTCTTATTAAGTCCTGAAGATCAATATTAGATCTAGAACCTAGTTGGGTAATGATTTGTCCTGCACATTTTGAAGCTATTTGACCGCATTGTTTTAGAGGATAATTATTAATTAAACCATGAATAAATCCGCCAGCATAAATATCTCCTGCTCCTGTAGTATCTATAATTTTTCCTGTTAGATTTGGCTTGATTACTTTGGTTTCGCTTTTGTCAAATATCAGAGAACCTTCACTCCCCAAAGTAACTACAACTAATTCACACAAGGAAGAGAGGTTCTCTGGGCAGCTTTCTAAATTTTCTTTTTTTAAAAGGCTTAATAACTCAGATTCATTGCAAAAAACTATATCGACATAATTATCAATTAATTCCAAAAAACTTTCTCTATGCCTTTCTACACAAAAAGAATCAGATAATGAAAGTATTATTTTTGTATTCGATATTTTTGCAATTTTGGCCGCTTCAAGAAAGGCATTCTTGGCTAACTCGCTGTCCCATAAATACCCCTCTAAATATAGGTATTTACTATGTTTGATTATGTTAAAGTTAATATCTTTAGGTTCAAATTCTATTGAAGCCCCTAAGTAGGTGCACATGGTTCTTTGGGCATCCGGTGTAATTAAAATAATGGAATGAGCTGTAGATGGACCTTCATTGGTAGGCGGGGTATTGAAAATAGTTTTACTCTTTTTTATGTCAGAAGAAAAGAAGTTCCCAAATTGATCATTTTTTACTCTTCCAATAAACTGAACATAATTACCTAATTGAGCTAAAGATACAACAGTGTTAGCTGAGGAACCCCCTGATACTTGTTTAATTACTTTGCAGGTTTCTAATAATAATTGAGATTTTTCTAAACTTATAAGATTCATAGATCCTTTCTTGAGGTTATTTCTCTCTAGAAACTGATCTTCAATATTTACGATAATATCAACTATTGCGTTTCCTAAGCCAATAAGGTCGATATTTTTATTTTTATCAAAATGTCTAAATGATTCTCTCATTAATTAGTTAATTAATTATCTTAGAAGGGCTCTTTTAGGGCCATGTATTGGGTCTTCAATTACTATGGTTTGATCTCTATTAGCGCCCAATGAGACGATTGCAATTGGTACTTCCATTAATTCAGCAAGAAATCTGAGATAATTCATAGCATTCTTAGGAAGATCAGATAGCTTCCTACAATTTGCCGTAGAGCATTGCCAACCTTTTAATTTTTTGTAAATTGGCTTACATTTTTTTAAGTCATCTGAATTTGTTGGAAAGTAGTCTATCTCTTCTCCATCTAAGTCATATGCAATGCAAACATTAATTTCATCTAATTCATCAAGCACATCCAATTTTGTTACTGCTAAACAATCAAGACCATTAACGGAAACGGCATATTTGCCTATTATCCCATCAAACCATCCACATCTCCTCCTCCTCCCAGTAGTGGTTCCAAATTCACTCCCTCTATCACAAAGTTGATCATTAATACTTCCTTGTAATTCAGTTGGGAATGGCCCTTCACCCACTCTCGTAGTGTATGCCTTTGCGACACCAATAACTCTATCTATTAATGTTGGCCCAACTCCAGAACCAATACAAGCACCTCCAGATATAGGATTTGATGAGGTTACAAAAGGATATGTTCCATGATCCAAGTCTAATAAGGTCCCTTGAGCTCCTTCAAATAGAATGTTTTTCTTATTTCTAGAAGCTGCGTGAATGGTTCTTGTGCAGTCAACTACATGTTTTGATAATCTTTTCCCGTAGTCAATATATTCCTCAATTATGTCTTCTTGTTCAAGAGGTTTAATACCATAGATTTTGTCTAAAAGACCATTTTTTTCTTTTAATGGTATTTCAATTACATCCTTTAATCTATCAATATTAAGTAGGTCTCTGACTCTGATTCCATTCCTTTGAGACTTATCGGCATAAGTTGGGCCAATACCTCTTCCTGTTGTTCCAATTTTGTTTGAACCTCTATCAGATTCCATTGCCTCATCTAGTATTCGATGGTAAGGCATAGTTACATGTGATGTTGATGAGATTTTTAAACCTGAAATATCAATCCCATTTTCAATTAGCATATCTATTTCTTTGAGCAAAATTT
>QCJI01000022.1 GCA_003216135.1 Prochlorococcus sp. AG-409-A22
AATAGTGGAACAGAAGAATCTGAAGACAGAAGAAATAATTTGCAGGAATTAATAAATGCAGCTACACAATATGAAGAAGAAACAGAAAATGGGGATGCAGAGGGCTTTCTTTCTACAGCAGCTTTAACAACAGATAATGATACGAAGAAAAATAATCCCAACTCTGTCACCCTAATGACTCTCCACAATAGTAAAGGTTTAGAATTTCAAAATGTCTTTATAACGGGACTCGAACAAGGCCTGTTTCCAAGCCATAGATCAGTCGATACTCCCTCACTTCTTGAAGAAGAAAGAAGATTATGCTATGTCGGTATAACTAGAGCCAAAGAAAGAGTTTTCCTAAGTCATGCAAGAGAAAGAAGATTATGGGGAGGAATGAGAGAGGCAACAATACCTTCAATATTTCTCTCAGAGATCCCAGAGGATCTAATCGACGGTGAATTACCGCAAACTGGCGGTGCCTCAATTAGAAGAGATTGGCATTTAGATCGTTTAACAAGAGTAGATCGAAATAATTCAAATGAATTTATTAATAAACCAATAAATGCAGTAAGGAAACTATATTCTGGTCCCAGTAAAGGGAAAAGCTGGATAGTGGGAGATAAGTTAATTCACTCAAAATTTGGAAAAGGTGAAATTATACATATTTTTGGTAGCGGAGAAAAAATATCATTAGCAGTAAAATTTGGTGACAAAGGAAGTAAAATACTAGACCCCAGATTAGCTCCAATTCGAGCTATTAATTAAAAGTATGAATGATATTTCTTATTATCTCGATAGGGAATTACGACAAATTCCATTTAATATATATGATCTAATTTCTAAATATATTGAATCTAATAATGATACTAAAGTCGCTTTTGTTGGGGGTTATATAAGAGATTTATTGATTACTAAATTTCATAAACAAGTTTTTCCTAAGCCAGTAGATATAGACATAGTTATTGAAGGTTCTTCTGTTTCTTTAGCAAAATTCATAAAAAAAAATATATCAAATATTGAAATATGTCTCATAAAAGAATTTAATTTATATAACACCGTAGAGCTAAATATCAATGACTTAAAAATTGATATTGCCTCAGCAAGAAAAGAAATTTATAGTTCTCCAGGATTAAACCCTAAAGTAATTAACGCCACAATTGCAGAGGATCTACAAAGGAGAGATTTCACTATAAATGCAATAGCCTTTGAGGTTGCAACAAAAAAAGTTTACGACCTTTATCAGGGTATTCCTGATATTAAAGGCAAAGAATTAAACTTGCTTCATAAAAATAGTATTGAAGATGACCCTAGTAGACTAATCAGATGTGCAAAGTATGCTACAAGGTTAGGTTTCAATATTTCACAAGGTTCTCTTAAGCAATCTCAAGCAACAGTTTCCAAATGGCCATGGAAGACTTTTAAAAACCAAGATAAAATAATTTTTCCACCTGCAATTAGCATAAGAATCAGGATGGAATTATCAGAAATATATAAATACGACAACCTTACAAAAATAATTTCTTTATTAGCAAAATGGGAAATCATTTCTATTTTAAATAAAAGTATTCAAGTTGAGAACAAATTTTTGAGGGGTTTAAATTGGATTAAAAAATTGAATGGGAATTATATTCTTTTCTTGTTAAAGAATGCAGAAGATTTAGATAACATATGTCAAAGATTTTTTATAAATAAAAAGGAAAAGAAGTTTTTGGAAGATTATTTAGATATTAAAAAAATATTAGAGAATAATAAAGATAAATTCTTATCTTTCTCTCCTTCCAGATGGACAGAATTTATTGAAGATAGAAATCTCGATGAAGAAACAGTTAAATTACTAATTTGTGATGGAGGTTTATTTTGGCGACCATTTTTTAAATGGCTATTCATTTACAAATTCATCAAATCTAAAAAAGACGGCGATCTACTAAAAAAAGAAGGGTGGAAACCAGGGAAAGAAATGGGTAAGGAGATCAAAAGGTTGAGATATTTGGAAATTGATAAAATAAGCAAAATTTAGTTACCTATTTATAACCTCACCAACCTTATACCAATTTTCTTTTAAGACACTTTCATATTTAGGATCGCAACTTATCAATAGCGGACCGCATGTTTGAGGATCTAACAGTAAAGAGATTATCTCGCCGAACGTATCTTTATCTATTAAATTTTCATTGGTGAAAGCAATAATCCTATCCATATAATTTTCTTTAAAGATTGGCTCAATAATTTCTTTATTAGATTCAAAAAGAGTACTTTGGATATTTTTTCGTACAAGTTCCAATACACGAGGATAAGCCTTAAAAGAAGATAAATCTAATAATACTTTTACGGGCTCAAGGTTATTTTTTTTTCTAGATAAATTTGATGATTCAACCATTTCTTTAAGATGTCCCATAAATCCATAACCTGTAACATCAGTAGCTGCATTTACAATTAATTCTCCAAAATGTTCTTGTAATAAATAAATTTGATCAATCAAATATTGCTGACTTGTTACTAAATTTTTCATGATTTCATCAGAGCTTCCTCTTAAATTTTTATTTTGCATTTGAGCAGCAAAATAGATGCCAACTCCTAGAGGCCTTGACATTAATAGAATATCTCCAATCTGCATACCAGATTTCAGCCATGGCCTTAATCCATTCTTCAAAACCCCTTGCACAGTTATTGAAATTTCCATTCCTAATGAATAGGGTTTAGGAACTAAACTTCTTGACTCAAAAGTATGACCTCCAATTAATTTGCCACCTTGATCTTCAACTGTTGACTTAATACCTTTTAGAGCTTGAGAAAAAAGATAATTTTGATAATCTTTGTTTACTTTAGGCAATGATATTAAAGCTTGCGCAGAAGAAAGTTTTGCTCCACAGGCCCATAAATCTGAACAGGCATGAAGTGTCGTAATTTTTGCGTTAAGCCAAGGATCACTTATTAATGCAGGAAATCCATCGACACTTTGTAAAATAATATCTTTACTATTTTGATAAATCTCAACGGAATCTTCGGGAGAATTAGCAAAACTAACTAAATCAGCATTTATTAATGAATTGTTTAAAACACCCTGAGGAATCTTTGCAGCGCATCCTCTACAATCATTCATTGAATTATCTTCGACTTTATTATTCATTATTTTCTTCATTGGGTGTAACTTTTTTATAAAATTTCTATCCAATTTATTTTTCAAACACCAAATTAAAAAAGAAGGACCAAAAACAAAATTGCGATAAATACCAAAAGCCATTGGATTCTTTTCTGGAAATGTATTAACTATTTGCAATCCAAACCTTTGAGGAGACCATTTTTTTAAGGGTTCTCCATCTATATCTTTTTTTAGATTTTTAACTAATGTATTTAAAACTTTTACTGCAAATATTCCTGAAGGAGGTCTTTTAGCGGAATCAATAACCGCGCAATCACCTATGGCAAATATTCCCGAGGTATTTCTTAACTTCAAATAATTATTTGTAATCATTCGCCCGTTTGAATCCAATTCTAAGAATTTCCTTTTTACCCATGCTGGCGATGTATTACCTGTACATAAAAGAACCTTGCCATGATCAAAATCTAAATTATCTATTAATTCAATATTTGAATTTCGTAAACTTTTTAAAATCTTATAATTTATTTTTTTTGCATTACACAAAAGTTTTAAATTTCTATATCGCCATCTTTTTCTTAAAGCATAAGAAACTTCAATTGCAGCGAGACCACTTCCAACAATTACAAAAGGAGATTCTTTATCTGAATCATAGATATCCTCTTTTTTGATTAATTCATAAGCTTTAAGAAAAGGTTTTATTGGGAAAGCAATTTTAGATCTGACAAGATTCTCAAATTCTTCTGTAATTCTTGTTTGACTTCCATAATTAAGTACTAGGTTTGAAAAGTTAACTGATGGTCTATTATTCAAAATAATTTCCCTTAAAGTGTAATCAATATCAATTACTTCTTCCTGTAAAAAAGCTATTTTTGCAACTTTAGCTAAAGATTTGATATCTATTAAACTTTCCTCTAAAGCAATTGATTTCGCAACTACCGATGGGAACATTGCCGAATAAACCAAATGACAATCTCTAGATATAATTGAAATAGGAATTTCTGGCATTAATTTAGGATGCATAAACCATTTCCTCATTAAAAGAACATTTGTGTGTCCTCCTCCAATTAGTACTAGATGATTACAAGTCATTTACATCAAAATGAATAAAGAGCATTTATTACCAATTAAACATTCAAAATTAGGAGTAATTGGCGGTAGTGGATTCTACTCAATAGATAAAATAGAATATTTAAGAGAAATTGATATCAATACTCCTTATGGTAAACCTTCTGATTCAATAAGGGTCTTTAAGCTTGGGAATTTAGAAATAGCCTTCATTCCTAGACATGGTAGGACTCATAGATTAAATCCTACAGAAATTCCTTATAAAGCCAATATTTGGGCTCTAAGGTCAATTGGAGTAAGATGGATTATTGCCCCATCAGCAGTTGGCTCTCTTCAAGAACAAATAAGACCTCTTGATATAGTGGTACCTGATCAATTTATAGACAGAACACAAAGCAGACCCGCAACATTTTTTAATGAGGGAGCTGTAGCGCATGTTACTATGGGCGATCCGTTCTGTACAAACTTATCTCGAATATTGAGCGAAGTTGGAGAAATTAATATTCCTGGCGGCAGACAATTGCATAGAGGGGGAACATATCTAGCAATGGAAGGGCCAGCATTCTCAACAAGAGCAGAATCTAATTTATATAGAAATTGGGGGTGTTCAATAATAGGAATGACAAATCACACAGAAGCAAGATTAGCTAAGGAGGCTGAGATAGCTTACTCCTCATTATCTATGGTTACTGATTATGATTGCTGGCATCAAACTCAACAGGAAGTATCTGTAGAAATGGTTATGGATAATCTTATAGCAAATACAGAAGTGGCCAATACAATAATCTGTGAACTAGCCAAAGTTATCGAAAAAGACAGGCCAAAAAGTAATTCCCATTTTTCATTGAAGGATGGATTAATAACTCAAAAAGAAAACATCCCTAGCTCCACTAAAGAGAAACTAAGGATATTTACAGATTCTTATTGGAATTAATTGATAATTAATAAATAAAAAACTAAAAATCAATTAAGCCGAACCAACTCCATTATAAGATCCGTAGAAAAATATTCCTAATACGAAAATAACTGCCATGCCGCCTGCGGTAGCAACAATCCAAAGAGGAAGTCTTCCCTCTGTCCATCTTCTTTCCCATGCTACGGCAGGTCTGCCGTCTGGCAACCTGTCTGGGATTCTGCCGTCAGGTCCTTTTAATTTACTCATAATTTTAATTTAGTTGAAAAAGTAACTGGAGAATAAAATTCCCATAACAAATACTGATAATAAGCCTAAATAGAGGCTTGTACGATTAAGTTCTACTGGAACTTTATTCGGATTTTCGTTTACTTGCATGATTAATAAAGTTAACGTCTAATAAATTGCATGGCTGCAATAGCACCTAGGAAAAATACTGTTGGAATAGCAAGAGCATGAACTGCAAGCCAACGAACAGTAAATATGGGATAAACGCGGACTTCAGCAGCCTGCATTGGAGCTTGTGAATTAGTCATGTTTATTTTGTTCTTAAATCTAATTGAGATTTAGCTTCATATCTTTGCGTTACGACAGGCGCTTTTGATTCAGATGCTTGGAAATAACTATCCGGACGGGGAGTTCCAAAAGCATCATAAGCAAGGCCTGTATATACAAATAGGAAGCCTGCTATAAAAATAGCTGGAAGTGTTACTGCATGAATAACCCAGTATCTAACACTGGTAATTATTTCAAAGAATGGGCGTTCACCCGTTGAACCTGCGGCCATAATCACAATTATTTACCCTATGATCTTACAAGGTAAAATCATATCTTTGCGAAGAAATTAACAGCTTGGTTACAGACAGTTGCTAAATTAAGGCAAAATTAAGGTTTTTTTTATTTTTTTCAGCTTGCTTTATTTAAGTTTTAACTATTCCATTTAAGAATATAGCCACGTTCTCCAAGGACAAAACCTTTTTTAGTATCTAATTCATCTTTATCTAGAAAAATAATTTTTATGTAGTTAGTAGGCAATTCAGAGGCTACTGGATCTGAATTCCAGGTTTTACCTTTATCTCGGCTAACTATAAGAGTGCCATTACCACCACCTGCCCAAATGTCACCATTTGGATCCCATCCCATATCCAAATAGTTATAACCATTTAAAATTGGAATTATTGGCTTTGTCCAGCTTTCTAAATCATCACTATTCTCATTAAATCTAATTTCAGCTCCCCGAGATAACATCCATAAATTGCCTTCTGGGTTAAACCCAATGCTCTGGACCCTTTTGCTGCTTGCTCTTTGATGAGCAACCCAACTATCGCTATTAGTTTCCAAAGTAGAAAAGAAATTACCTAGGCTACTTACGCTGACATAATCTCCATCAGAGGTTCTTCTTAAATCTCTTACTCCTCCTGATCCAGATGGATCTATTACCTTTCCCTTCCATGATTCACCACTATCGGATGTCTCATAAATAGCTCCAGCTGTAGTTGCAAGTTCGGCGATACCATCATCAACAGTTGTTATAAGATATGGGTCCCCTGGTAACTTATTACCTAGAGATAGTCTGGTCCAATTTTTACCAGCATCCAATGTATGCATTACTAATGAGGGCTGTCCTATTAACCAACCTTCTTGACCTTTAAAATCTATATCAATTAAACGGAAATTTTCTTCACTTAAAATATCATCTAAACTTCTTTTCTCCCAAGATGCACCGCCATCATTTGATTCCATAATAAGTCTATTAGAACCGACTAAAAAGCCATGGTTGTTATCTATAAAATCAATATCTAAAACATTTGACTGATCTTCAAATTGGATTGTTTCCCAAGGACTACTTTCACTCATTTTTACCCCAGTAGACGAGCAACTACTTAAGACAAAGCAAAGTAATAAGGTTAATAAGAGATTTGGGATTCTGGTAAAGAAATTTTTCATTATTATATATTAATGCAAAGAGTATAAAGAAAGGAAACAAGCAGCTGCAAATGCTAAACCTCCAAAAATTAAGATATTTTTTTGCCCTGATGGTAATTTATTAAATCCAAATCCATAAGTTAAATTCTCCTCGAAACCACTAGGTTTAGATTTTGGGCCAATATCTTTATAAAAGTTTTTCCCGGCTCTGCAAACTGGACAAACAAATGTATTACCATCTAAAGCGGAAAACGGAGTATTTGGGGGGATATTCAATTTCTTATTGCCTTCAGAAGGATCATAAATGTAACCACAACTTCTACATTCGAATCTATTTTGTTCTAAATTAGTGGAAGGTAATTCCGAATCTACTTCTGAAGAAATTTTTTGAAGGTTATCTTTCTCAAAATTCTCAACTATTTTGTTTTCCTCAGAAGTTGGTTGAATGTTTTCACTCACGATTTATTATGATTCTTTTAGGACTCTAAAAGATTTTTCTCAATTAGGCGAATTTCTCCCAAAATTATTTTTTACAATGTTTCTTTTATCTGGTTATGAATATTTTTTAGGTTTTCTTATAATCGCTGCTGCAGTTCCTATTTTAGCTTTAGTAACTAATCTAGTTGTAGCTCCAAAAGGTAGGACCGGCGAGAGAAAACTTACATATGAATCAGGAATGGAGCCTATTGGAGGAGCTTGGATCCAATTTAATATTAGGTACTACATGTTCGCATTAGTTTTCGTTATATTTGATGTTGAAACAGTCTTCCTTTATCCTTGGGCTGTTGCATTTAATAGATTAGGATTGCTAGCATTTATTGAAGCGCTAATTTTCATAGCAATACTAGTAATTGCTTTGGCATACGCTTGGAGAAAAGGTGCTTTAGAATGGAGTTAAAGAATTGAACCAGCCATTATCCCCAAAAACAGTCAGAGAAATAAGAGAAGGGACTTGCAATCCTCTTGGAGCTCCCCAAGTAACTACTGATTTAAGTGAAAATATAATTTTGACTAGCCTTGATGATTTGCATAACTGGGCAAGATTAAGTAGTTTATGGCCTCTTCTTTATGGAACAGCTTGCTGTTTTATAGAATTCGCAGCACTAATAGGTTCACGATTTGATTTTGACAGGTTTGGATTAGTACCAAGAAGCTCACCAAGACAAGCAGATTTATTAATCGTAGCTGGAACAGTCACAATGAAGATGGCTCCCGCTCTTGTAAGACTTTATGAACAAATGCCAGAGCCAAAATATGTTATTGCAATGGGAGCTTGCACGATAACAGGTGGAATGTTTAGTGCAGACTCTACAACTGCTGTGAGAGGCGTTGACAAATTGATACCAGTGGATTTATATCTTCCAGGATGTCCACCGAGACCAGAAGCAATTTTCGATGCTGTTATCAAATTAAGGAAAAAAGTTGGAAACGAATCTCTACTAGAGCGCAATAAAACAGAACAAACTCATAGATATATAACAGCAGAACATGAAATGAAAATTATTTTTTCAGAAAATACTGGAGAATATTTAAATAAAAAATCAGAAAATATTATTTCTTCCTCTAAAAAAGAAAAAATAAAAGCATTAACTGAAGAAAACTTACAAAGCAACTTAACCAACATTGAAACAAATTGATGGACAAAGAAAATCTTCCGCAATCTTCAGAAACATCATTAGAAAAGCAAGGATTAATAAGCCAAAAACTGACTAAAGATGGAATCACAAACGAATCATTAGAGTTTGATCATATAGGTATTGAAATCCTTTCAGTAAAACCTGGCGATTTATATGAAGCAGTATCAACTCTAAAAAATTACGGGTTTAATTATCTTCAATGTCAAGGAGGATATGATGAAGGACCTGGCAAAAATCTAGTCAGTTTTTATCATTTTATTTCAGTAGATGATTTCCACAAAATAGAAAAAGTTAAGGAAGTGAGACTAAAAGTTTTTTTAAAAAGAAATTCAGATTTATCTGTTCCTAGTTTATATAAAATTTTTAGAGGAAGTGATTGGCAAGAGAGAGAGACTTATGATATGTATGGAATAAATTTTGCTGACCATCCAAATCCAAAAAGACTTTTAATGCCTGAAGATTGGAGAGGTTGGCCACTACGGAAAGATTATATTCAACCTGATTTCTATGAATTACAAGATGCCTATTAAGTTAATTTCTTTAATTTTCTATAAATAAACATTACTGCTCTTGCTAATCTATGAGAATCATGTCTAAGAGTTGGTGTTATTCTCTTTGCATAAAGAGGTGCTTGCATAACATAATAACCTTCTGATAACAATTCATCTTTATTGCATTCAACTGGTTCTGCTCCCCTACTTCTGTAGTAGTCTATAACAGAGGAATTATCAAATTGTTTCTGAGATAAGATCGCATTAAAAATTCGAGAATTAACACCCAAATTAGATAGTTGTTTTTCTATTGATTTAATATGATGATAGACATCAAGCCCATCAGTTTCTCCTGGCTGGGTCATTAAATTACTTATATAAATTTTAGGAGCATTACTTTTCAGAAGGGCTTCCACAATCTCTGGTATTAACAAATTAGGTAGCAAAGAAGTGTAAAGACTCCCTGGGCCAAGCAAAATCAAGTCAGCTTCTTTTATAGATTCGAGTGCGCTTGGTAGAGCAGAAGGATTTTCTGGCAGATAGCCAATCCTCGAAATCAATTTTTTAGAGTTACTTATATTGCTTTCTCCAAAGATTTTCTCTCCATCTTCTAGTTCTGCCCATAAAATTACATCTATATTTGTTGCAGGTACAACTTGGCCTTGTACTGCTAAAACCTTACTCGCAGCCTGCACTGCTTTTTCTAAACTACCTGTAATTGTAGTTAAAGCTGATAAAAAAAGATTCCCAAAACTATGCCCCTCTAATCCACTACCTCCTGAAAATCTATATTGAAATAATCTCGTTAAAATTGGTTCTTCATTTGACAAAGCCGCTAAACAATTTCTAATATCTCCTGGCGGTTGAACTCCTAATTGCCTTCTTAGGATTCCACTACTCCCTCCATCATCAGATACTGTCACAATAGCAGTAATATTACTACTGTAATTTTTTAAACCCTTTAATAAAGTTGACAAGCCAGTCCCTCCTCCAATGGCGACAATATTGGGGCCTCTATTTAATTTACTTTTAACTCGCAATGCATCTACTAAGAATGTGCTTTTTTCTAGGATTAATTGTATTAGTTGTGCAGGTCCTGAGTTTTCTAGGTAGCAAAGTAGATCATTTATAAGTTCAGTAAATTTACTAATGCCTTTTGATGATCTACCTATTGTTTCTTCAATACTTTGCTTATCATTTAGAACCTCCCATAATGGAATATTGAACTTATTAGATAAATCAACTAGCTTTTGAATAGTTGTCTTACCTATCCCTCTTCTAGGAACATTTATTATTCGTAAAAGACTTACATTATCTGCAGAATTTACCAAAACTTTTAAATATGCTATAGCATCCTTAATTTCTCTTCTGTCATAAAAACGTAACCCTCCAAAAATTGTATAAGGTATTTGCCACCTTACGAGAGATTCCTCTAATACCCTTGATTGAGCTCTTGTTCGATATAAGATCGCAAAATTTTTCCAAATTGGTTTTTGATTAGCATTATTCAGTGACTTTAATTTACTTGTTATAGCTTCTGCCTCAGAAATTTCATCATCACAGCTAAGTAACTTTAAAAGTTCCCCTTTCTCTTTCGTAGCACGTAGAACTTTTTCAATTCTTTCAGTATTGTTTTCTATTAAAGAGTTTGCTGCATTGAGGATATTAGAAGATGATCTATAATTTTCTTCTAATTTAATTAAAGATGCTTTTCCCTCATTATTGGATCCATTTTTAAAGTCTTCTTGAAAACCAATTAATATTCTGAAGTCAGCAGCTCTGAAGCTATAAATACTTTGATCAGCATCACCTACTACAAAAATTGATCTATCTTCCCAATTCTGGAATTTTTGAGGTTCAGTATTGCCAGCGGTAATTAGTTTTATCAGTTCATATTGGGTTCTATTAGTATCTTGATATTCATCAACTAGGATGTGCTGAAATCTTTTGTGCCAATAGTCCCTTACAAAATCATTTTGCCGTAATAAGAAAACAGGTAATAGCAGAAGATCATCAAAATCTAAAGCATTATTTTTTGAGAGTGAGATCCTATATCTTTTGTAAGCCTCTGCAACTATTTTTTCAAAGTGATCACCTGCTTTTTCTTCAAGTTCATTAGAAGTAAAACATTGATTTTTAGCATTACTAATTGCCCTTTTAATTTTTTTGGGATCAAATCTTTTTGGATCAAGATTCATATCCTGACTCACAATTTCTTTTACTAAGGTTTGAGAATCTGTTTCATCGTAAATAGAAAATTGTCTTGTCCATTTTAATCCCTCAGGATCATTATATTTTTCAATGTCGTATCTTAAAAGCCTTGAAAATAATGAATGAAAAGTGCCTATCCAAAGTTCTTTAAGCCTATCTTGATAAACGTTATTTCTTAATTGATTTTGATCAATCTCTTTTAGAGTTGACCAGGGTTGACCAAATTGATTAAAAGCCAATTCTTGTGCAAGAAGAACTTCTAGTCTGGCTTTCATTTCTTTAGCTGCTTTGTTGGTAAAAGTAACTGCCAAAATGTTATAGGGATCTATAGCGTTATTCTCAATAAGATTCGCAATTCTATGAGTAAGAGCTTTGGTTTTCCCGCTACCTGCACCTGCGACTACTAAAAGTGGCCCAAAAACATGTTTTACTGCCTGAAGTTGTTCATTGTTTAAAGATTTAAAAAGAAAATTGTTAGTTTGATGCACTTTTAGAGGGTTTTATATCAAAAGAATCAGACTTTACTTTGAGATTTAGATTCTGCTTCTAATTGTTTTAATGCTTTCTTTAAACTAATTAGTTCATTATTATTATTAATTATTTCTTCAAATTTTTTCTGAGGCATTTTTAATTTCATACTTCTTTCAAAGATTTCTTTTTCTAATCTTTTTTTATAAGACGAAATAAGTTTTTTTGATAATTTTAAATCTTGTTTATCCATAATTTTAAAGAAATATATTTGTATATTAGCGAAAATTTTTTTTATTTTTAAAGTATTTCACATATCACTTTGAAATGAAGTTTTTGATTAAGAAGAGTTTCGTTAATTGCTTAATTTAGCTGTTTTTTCATGGACTGTACTATTGTTATAGACTATACTTTTATAATTTTAATTTAAATTTAGGAATGTCAGTTTCAAAGAATAATCAACTCTTATCAACTGATAGAGAATTAAAGGATATAAGCAATAGCAATATTGAAGATATCAAAGAATTTGTAGATACTGCAAACTCAAGATTAGATGCAATAAAATCAATAACAACCAATTCTCACGCAATTGCAGCGGATGCTGTAACTGCAATGATTTGCGAGAATCAGGATTCAGTAAATTCAAAAATATCTTTAGATACAACTAATAAGATGTCTGTTTGTTTAAGAGATGGAGAAATAATTTTGAGGATTGTTTCTTACCTCCTAATTACTGATGATGAATCTGTTTTATCTAAAAGCTGTTTAAAGGATCTCAAAAATACTTATTTAGCTCTTGGTGTACCTTTAAAGAATGCAATTAGAGTGGTTGAACTAATGAGAGATGCAACGATTTCTGATTTGAAATCTACTGTAAATTCGAGCACTGGAGATAAAGGCTTTCTTCCTGAGTTAATTTCTAATACAGATTCTCAATTTGAAAGGATAATCAGTCTTTTAAAATAGAAATATTTCTGATCTCTGATGTATGCGATGTTTGTATTATTGCATTATTCTCTTGATTTCTAATTACCGAATATCTCGATCTTATATGAGTTGATAAAAAACAAATTCTCTCTTCGGAAACTGTTGAATTATAAATAGTTTTTAGATTTAAGTTTTCATTTTCATCAATAAAATATTCTGACGATGAAATTACGGATTCAGTATATCCCTTATTACGTAACACAATACCTGTCTTTTGATCTCTTGGTAAAAACAACAAAATAGTTTGATCTTCCTGGGATTTTTCCTCTTCCTCCCAATCGCTAATAGCTTTCCAGCTTATTGATATGGCAATAACAGAGGGGGTTTGCTTTAAATCATATTTCTTTAAAAGTTCAACTACTTTTGTATTATTTATTTCTATATCTTTTATTGTTATTTGACTCTTTGAATTTTCAACTTCCTGAAAAGCTAAAGAATGAGTGCTTCGTATTGATTTCCACTCTCCTAAACTTTTTTTTATAAATTGGTTAATTGTTATTAGATTCTTCGTCAAGTTTATCTTCAACTGAATGATTAGTAGCTTTTTGAATCATCCTTACCATTGAATCTACCATTAATCTTTTTGCAGAAGTCACTTTTAATCCAGAAGGTGTAGTTGATATTTGTTCTCCAGGGCGATCATATGATGTTGGTCTAAATGGAGTCATTTAAAATCTTAAAAAATCAACAGATTATATTCTTACATGAATTCTTATTTTTTATATTCTTTTTTGCAAAAATGTTATATCTTGTTTAGATAATTACAAAAATATCTTTTTTTAATATATCCAATAATTAGATATGTTTTTATTTCTCTTTTTATAAGATTTGTAATTTTTATGAACTACTTTCAAAATAAATTTCTATCAATAATTGCTAAAAAATTAAGTTTAATTTTAGGCCTGTTTTTCATGATTCTTTTCATTATTCCAATAAAGCAGTTATGTGCCTTACCTCATGAATGGGTTGAAGTCCCCATGAGTGAGTTTGGAGGACAATTATGGGATAGAAAAAGTATTAAAATAAACAAAGATGGTTCTGTGCGAGTTCTAAGTAAATTTATTCCTAAAAATAAAGGAGAAATTACTCAGGATATTCTTTATACGATGGATATTAATTGTTTTGAGAAATCATTTAGAGATATAGCTGTTGGGACAGATGCATTGAATAACTATTTAAATAATAATCCTGATTGGCAAGATCCAAATGGAGATAAGCTTATCATGGGCGTAATTGGACAAGTCTGCGACTTTAAAGATTGATTAAAAAATTTTTTTACTTAGTGTTTAACAGTGAAATAAAATAGGGGTTTTGATTGTTAAAAAGAGATCTTTATTTTTTCTTTTAATAGGATGACTTTTTAGTTCTACTTTGAGGGTTTCTTTTTTTTTCTCAAACCTTGAAAAATTGCAAAAGCGAAAGCAATTAAGAGAGGAATTACCAAATAAATTTGTTTCCCGATTTCAGCACCTACAGCAACTAATATTGAATCTGATATTAAAAGGCTGATAATTAAAGCAGGAGTAAAGGTTCTCCATCTTGTCCCTCCTAAACCTATTGAGTAACTAAGAAAATCAAATAATCCTGTCATCAGAAGTCCAGTCATTAAGAAGAAATTCTCTTCTAGCTGATATCGATTGAATTTTTCTAGACGTTGCATAGGTTTTTTCCCTACTAGGCGCTCAACAGGTATTCTTCCATAATTTCTGGCTATAAAAAATGCTATTTGGCAGCAAATTAAGTCAGATAAAACAATTGTTATGTAACCTACTTTAAATCCGAAAACCCCTCCAGCGATAAGAGAAAATATAGAGCTAGGTAATGCTGGAAAAATTATACTTATACCTCTTGCCAAGAAAATTAAGAATGGTCCCCAAATTCCTGCTTTATCTACAAATAATTTAATTTCTGCTTCGTATGTTATTAAGAAATAACTTACAAAACCCACTATAAGAGCAAGAAGTAAAACTATAAAAAAAGTATATTTATATATTGGTTTTATTCTGCTTATAGTTTTTTCTAATGAATTTATTTTCATTTTAAGAGCATTTGATTAGTTTTATTTTGGAAATTATTTATATTATAAATGCTTTATTGGGTAAGGTTTATTTTTAGAAAAACATAGAAAAAGCTAAAGAATATTCTGTAAAAGTTTCATATTGGGAAATCTCAGCTAGAAAAAAATAAAAAAACCTGTCAAAGACAGGGTTTTAAAGGTGCCAGGACCCAGATTTGAACTGGGGACACGGCGATTTTCAGTCGCCTGCTCTACCAACTGAGCTATCCCGGCTCCAACTTAACTACTTTAAATTAATATGTGTAGTTTGTGAAACCCCTTTCATTAAAATTTTATATCTTGTTCAAAGATTTAAAAAAGTCAAAACTATTGGTTTGCATTAAGTGCTAATACCGCAGTTCCAAAGGAAGTTGTTTTTTTGCAGGAAACTATGGGTATATTAATGATTTTTTCTCTTATTGCTCTCCACTGCGGATTTTTTGAACCACCACCAATAGTAATAATCCTTTTTGGAAGATAACCTGTAAGCTTATAAAGTTTTCCCCACCCTTGTAATTCAATCCGAGCTAGTCCTTCGAATAATGCATGTAAATAAAGTGAGTCGCTTACAGGCCTAGGACTAAGAATTGGCTCCAAAAAAGGATTGTTAACTGGAAATCTTTCGCCCCTACTATTCAGTGGTAAAAGATTTATATCAGTTTTTTTTGATATATTTATTTGTCTGCTAAGTTCTTTTATTTCTAAATCAGAAAAAAATTTAGATAAAATCCCACATCCAGCGTTTGATGCTCCTCCACATATCCAATCCCCACACACCCGATGGGTTGTAATTCCTTTTTCTTTTATTGGTTTATTAACAATTTTTTTAACTACGATAGTGGTCCCTAAAACTGTTAGGCCTTCTTCTTTATCTAATCCAGCAGCTAAAAAAGCTGCATTTGAATCAGTTGTCCCTGATATTAATATTATTCTCTTATTTAATTTCAACCTCTCTGCTAATTCAGAATGGATTTGACCCATAATTTGGCCACTTTTAATTATGAGAGGTAAGCTTTTTACCAATGAAGTATTGAGAAAACTTTTTGGCCATGATTCTTTTATTAGATCCCAGCCAAGTTTGAGATTATTACCTTCTTCTCCATAGGTCCAATCTTTCAACAACCATCCAGTTATCCAATCAGATTGATGTCTTAAAAGAATATTTTTTCCATATTTATCTATGAGTTTTAATGCTTTAGCCAGACTACTGTATGGGGTTTGTAAATGATCTTCTCCAATAGATAATGATTCAATAAGTTTCTTATTATCATTACATGCTTGGTCATAAGGTATTGCTTCTCCTATAGGATCCCCTATTAAATTGCATGCTATTAAAGTTCCAGATGTACCAGAGATTGATAATTTAACAATATTACTTTTTATATGGAGAGGTAAACTATCTAGAAGCTTTTCACAAGAATT
>QCJI01000023.1 GCA_003216135.1 Prochlorococcus sp. AG-409-A22
TAAAGAGTGTAGAGGATTTGGTTTCGCTTCAACCAATAATGAAGATAATGCTAATTTAATAATTGAAAAATTAAATGGCTTTGAATTTAATGGTTCTAAGTTGAGGGTGGAATTATCAGAAAAGAAAGATTCTTCTAAAAGAAATAGTGCAAACTCTAATAGGAATAAGAAGAGGAAAGACTTTAAGAAAATTGTTCATAGTGATGCCCCTAATCTCGAAGCTCCTGATCCAAGATGGGCTGGTGAACTTTCCAAGCTAAAAGATTTATTAGCGAATCAGAAGACACCTGCCTAATTATCTAATTCTAGAGATTAAAAAAGATATTGGAAGTTCAAAAGCTTTTACAGAATTTTTTACAAAAGCCCTATTATTGAAAACATCATAATCTAACCTTTCAATAGAATCTAATATGCCTCTGTAAAGGCGTAATGATGTCCATACAGGCCATCTTGCATCAGCAGATAACCACTTAATGCCATCTTCAGATTTTTGGAACCAATCTCTAGCTCTGGTTAGTTGAAAGTTCATAAGTCTTCTCCATTGATTATTTATTTCACCGTTTAAGAGTTCTTTTTCAGAGTAATTAAATTTCTCTATATCTTCCTGAGGTAAATATATTCTCCCTCTTTGCCTATCTTCCCCGACATCTCTTAATATGTTAGTTAATTGATTAGCTATACCCAAAGCTATCGCTGCTTCTGAAGGGTCAGGCTTGTTACTCCATGGCGCTGATGTATATGCTTTATCTATCCCCATAACATTCTGGGTCATTAAACCAACTGTTCCTGCGACACGATAACAGTAGAGTTTTAATTCAGAGAAATTCTTATATCTAAATTTGTATAGATCCATCCTTTGTCCTTCAATCATGTCTAAATAAGGTTGAATAGTTTGTGGATATTTCTCGATTGTATCTACAAGGACAGCATCTAATTCTGATTTTATATTTCCTTTAAATATATTTTTGGTATTTTCTTCCCATTGATTTAAGTTATCTGACAGTTCATCTTTCGATTTGGTTGAAGCTTCTAGGCTATCCATTATCTCGTCTGTTCTTCTACACCAAACGTAAATAGCCCAAATCGCTTTTCTCTTTTCTAATGGTAATAAAAGAGTTCCTAAGTAAAAGGTTTTAGCCCATTTTTGAGTTTCTTTACGGCATATTTCATATGCTTTATTTATTTGTGAAATTGAATTGTTCAAAAAAGTTTTTTGTATAGAAAGGTTGGATATTATTTTAGATGTTTTTAAGAAATATTTTTCTCTTTTTGCGAATATTCCTTGTTGATTGATTCTGCGCATAATTTACCACTTAACACAGCTCCCTCCATAGAAGCAAGATATTTTTGCATTGTATAATCACCTGCTAAGAAAAAGTTTTTTATAGGAGATCTTTGACTAGGTCTGAACTCCTGGCATCCTGGTACTGCTTTATATACAGATCTTGGCGTTTTTACAACTTTGTATTTTCTGAGTTTGGTTTTATTATCGCCCATAAAATGGTTTGGAAACAATTTTTTAAGTTCTTCCATAGTTGCATCAACTATATCTTGATCACTTTTGTTAATCCAATCTTTTGCTGGTGCGAAAACTAATTCAAGCATTGATCGGTTGGGATCTTCATATTCTTTGCATGTGATACTCATATCTGCATAAACGCTGAGAAGAGGAGATCTACTAAATAATAAATGATCAATATCTGTTAGTTTTTTATCGAACCATAAATGAATGTTAATTACTGGTACACCATTTAAACCATCTAACTTAGAAAAAGATTCAATTCCTTGCCACTGTTTAGGAATCATTAATTTAAAAAGATCTACAGGCATTGCACTTACATAAGCATCTGCAGTTAACTCTTTCTTCTCATTATCGTCTAATGAAGCAATTGTAAAACTTTTAACTGTACTATCTTCGTTTAAATTAATTTGCCTCAAGGGACTTTTTAGATGAACTTCTCCTCCTCTTGCTGTTATATAATCTACCATTGGTTGACAAAGTCTTTCTGGAGGAGCTCCATCTAGGAAGGCCATCTTCGAACCATTTTTTTCTTGCAAAAATCTATTTAAGGCTGTTAATAAAACTGTTGATGATATTTCATCAGGTCCAATGAAATTTAAGGCTTTGCTCATTGCAATGAAAACTTCATCATTAACTCTTTCAGGGATATTGTGTTCTTTTAACCACTCTGTCCATGATTTTGTATCGCATTTTTCTATATATTTTTGGCCTCTTAACATTGCAGGGACTAATCCAAGGCCAAAAAGTATCTTTTCATTCCATGAAAGCATATCATTATTACTAAGTATCGCTGAAACACCATTAATTGGGGCTGGGATATCCGGGAAATCGAATCTACTATAAGTGCCGGGCTCAGAGGGCTGATTAAAAATCATTGAATGGCTTTTCCATTGAAGTCTGTCTTCAATATCTAGCTCCTTAAATAGTTGCAACATATTTGGATAAGCTCCAAAAAATATATGCAAACCAGTTTCATACCAATCCCCATCCTCATCTTTCCATGCAGCTACTTTCCCACCTAAGACATCTCTGGCTTCAAGTACAATTGGAATGTGACCATTGTCAACGAGATATTTAGCGCAAGATAAACCTGCTAAACCTGCCCCTGCAATTACAACACGCATTATTAAATCAAGAAATAAATTAACACTTACTAATAAGCTACTCTAAAGTTAGAACATAATAGTTTTTTTTGTTGATTATTTCTTAAAATTATGGAAAAAATGCTTTTAAAATCAACTACCAGACATGTCAGAATCTTTACAGCTGAGGTTATAAATAATGATTTACAATTCCATCCAAATAAACTAACGCTTGATTTGGATCCTGATAATGAGTTTATTTGGAATGAGAATTCTATAAATAAAATAAATCAAAAATTCAATGAGCTTATTAAAGAGAGATCAGGAAAAAATTTAGATGACTATGAACTTCGCAAAATTGGTTCAGAGATTGAAGGATTAATTAAAAGTTTGCTGCAAAATGGTCAATTAAGTTATAACCCAGAATGTAGAGTTATGAATTATTCAATGGGTTTACCAAAGACAAATGAAGAGCTGTGAATAGATATTCAAACAGAAGGCCAGGAAGAGGCCCTAATAGAGGATATTATTCCTCATCCTCAAGAGAGGGAGCTGATTACATGCAAAGAAATAAAAGATTATCTTCTGGTACTGAACAAAAAATTAATTTAAATACAGGAACGATTGCTATCCTTGCAGGAGTATTAATTTTAGGAGTTGGCATTGGTAGCGCAATAACTAGCACAACAGATGGTGGACAAGGGAATATAGCTAGTCAACAACAATTAGATATGGCTGTTCCAGATCCTGAATTCTGTAGACAATGGGGGGCAAGCGCTTTTGTCATTGATGTTGAAATGTATACAACCCTTAATCCCTCAACAAGCTTTGTTACACAACCAGCGCTGCAACCTGGTTGCGTAATTCGTAGGGAGAATTGGACTGTTTTGCAAAAACAAGGAGCTATCAGTAATGAAGATGTTAGAGAATGTAAGCAAAGAATGAATACTTTTGCGTATATTGGATCTATAAGAGATAAACCAATAGTTAAATGTGTTTATCAGACTGATGTGAATGAGAATAAGTTCATTATCAAGGGTGATGGTCAAGCCGAAGATGGAGGCGTAGGAATTAATAAAGAAGCAATTCAGTTCTGATTAAAATTATATTTTTCTTAATGGACTCTCTGAACTGGCAAATTTTGGCAATATATTTTTCTTAAAGATTTGCGATGCCCTTGAGGTGTATCTTGATGGATTGCTAATTAATTTAAGCTCTCTTTTAACCTCTAAGTCAGCAATTTTGGCCTTGTGAATTGTACCACCTGCTAATTCCCTTTCAATAGAAACAACAGGAACAAAAGAGGCGCCTAGACCTGCTTGCACTGCATTCTTGATTGCCTCAAGAGAGTTCAGTTCCATTTCTATTTTTAATCTTTGAATCTCTAGTCCAGAATCTTTGAGTAGTTTGTCAACAACTTTTCTAGTTGTAGATTGAGAATCTAGTGTGACAAAATTTAATTTGTATAGATCTTCTTTTAAAAGTTCTTTTTTATTAGCAAGAGGGTGACTTATGGGCAATACTAGTGCTAATTCATCTGTTGCATAAGGAATTATTTGTAATAAATTTTCTAGATCTCCTGGCAACTGTCCTCCAATAATAGCTAAGTCAACTTGACCATTAGCAACACTCCAGCCAGTTCTTCTAGTACTGTGAACTTTGAGCTGAACTGATACATCAGGGTATCCTTGGCGAAACAATCCTATCATTCTTGGCATTAAGTAAGTTCCTGTAGTTTGACTGGCTCCAATTATGAGTGTTCCTCCTTTTAAACTATTTAAATCTTCGATTGCTTTGCAAGCTTCATCGCATTGATTCAAAATTCTTTCGCAGTATTCTAGTAATAGTCTTCCTCCTTCGGTTAGAAGAGCCTTTCTACCTCCTCTATCGAAAATTGTAATTTCAAGTTGTTTTTCTAGATTTTGTATTTGCAAACTTACAGCTGGTTGGGTTACGTACAACAAATCAGCAGCTTTTTTGAAACTTCCTTCAGCTGCTATAGCTTTTAATATTCTTAATTGGTCGAGAGTAAATGGTAATTCGGGCATCTATCATGCCTACAATATAATTTATAATTCTAATACCTAAACGTATTCTTGTTAAGAATAGATTATTTAAATTATCTAAATATATGGAGACACACAGAACTTCTTTAATAATCTTTCTCTTAATAATTGTTTTTGCCGTTATTCATAGTGGTGGAGCTGCTTTAAGAAGTAAAGCGGAATCTATCATGGGTGCAAGATTATGGAGATTATGTTTTGTCTCCTTAAGTTTACCGTCAGCAATTATTCTTATCAGTTATTTTTTGTCTCATAGATATGACGGAATTAGATTATGGAATTTTCAAGGAAATAGCTTTGTTTTTTTGTTGGTTTGGCTTTTAACTGCCATAAGTTTCTTATTTTTATATCCTGCTACTTATAATTTATTAGAAATTCCTTCAGTTTTGAAACCACAAGTTAGGATTTACGGAAGTGGAATAATGCGAATTACTCGGCACCCTCAAGCATTTGGACAGATAATTTGGTGTTTTGCTCATACTCTATGGATTGGAACATCATTCACATTAGTAACTTCTCTAGGGTTGATTTTGCATCATATTTTTGCGATTTGGCATGGTGATAAGAGATTGGAAACAAAATTTGGAGGTGAATTTTATCAATTTAAAGAAAGCACTTCAATTATTCCATTTATGGCAATAATTGAGGGGAGACAAACTTTTAAAATTAAAGAATTTTTCAAATTATCCCAACTTGGAATATTAATTGCGATAGCAGTACTTTGGTGGTCTCATCAATACATAAATATTGCTGTAAAAACATTTAATTCATCATTTTTGTCGGAATTTCTCAATTAACAGTTTAAAATCAATTTAAAAGTTTTTTTAAAAAATGCCTCAAGCTTCAGAAATTGCCTGGTTAATTCCTGTTTTTCCTCTTATTGGGGCAGTTCTTTCTGGTTTGGGATTAATAAGTATCAATAAGAAAATTAATAATGCTAGAGAAATAGTTTCTATCAGTTTAATTTCCTTTGTAGGTGTTTCGGCAGTAATTAGTTATAAGGCTCTTCTTGAACAAGTGAATGGGTATCAATCAGTAGAAAAATTATTTGTTTGGGCTAGTGCGGGTGATTTTACAATCCCTATGGGTTTCATTCTTGATCCTCTAGGTAGTGTCATGCTTGCTTTAGTAACTACAATAACGTTGTTAGTCATGATTTATTCCCATGGTTATATGTCTCATGACAAAGGATACGTAAGGTTTTTTACATACTTAGCGTTATTTAGTAGCTCAATGATGGGATTGATAATAAGTCCAAATTTGTTAGAGATTTATGTTTTCTGGGAATTAGTTGGAATGTGTTCTTATTTATTGGTTGGTTTTTGGTATGACAGAGATGGTGCTGCACATGCTGCTCAAAAAGCATTTGTAGTTAACAGAGTTGGAGACTTTGGCTTATTACTAGGTATTTTAGGTTTATTCTGGGCAACGAATAGTTTTGATTTTAATGAGATAGCTTTAGGAATATCTAAATCAATCTCTGAAAATTCATTACCAATATGGGCTGCGTTAATCCTTTGTTTTTTAGTTTTTTTAGGCCCAATGGCAAAATCAGCTCAGTTTCCTTTGCATGTTTGGTTGCCTGATGCTATGGAAGGTCCTACTCCTATTTCTGCCCTGATACATGCAGCTACTATGGTTGCAGCAGGAATATTCCTAGTTGCCAGACTTCAACCTTTGTACTCATTATTCTCTGAGATTCAATTTATTATTGCTTTAGTTGGTACTATTACCTGTTTTTTAGGGGCTTCTATCGCATTAACCCAAATGGATCTAAAAAAGGGTTTGGCCTACAGTACGGTTTCACAGCTTGGTTATATGATGCTTGCAATGGGTTGCGGTGCCCCAATAGCAGGAATTTTTCACTTAATAACACATGCTTGCTTCAAAGCAATGTTGTTTTTGGGGTCTGGATCAGTAATTCATGCAATGGAAGAAGTTGTAGGCCATCAGCCTGTATTAGCTCAAGATATGAGATTAATGGGAGGATTAAGAAAGAAAATGCCATATACATCTGCAACTTTTTTAATAGGTTGTGTAGCAATAAGCGGTATCCCTCCATTAGCTGGATTCTGGAGTAAAGATGAAATACTGGGAAATGCATTTATTTCATTTCCTGTGTTTTGGTTGATAGGACTTTTAACTGCTGGTATGACGGCATTTTATATGTTTAGACTTTATTTCTTGACATTTGAAGGAGACTTTAGGGGAGATAATAAAGAGTTACAAAAAGAACTTTTAGTAGCCTCTCAAATTTCTTTAGATGAAGAAAGCGAAGAAGAACATGGGGATCAAAAACATGGTTCGCTTCATGAGTCTCCATGGTCAATGACATTCCCATTAGTATTTCTTGCTGTACCTTCAGTAATTATTGGTTTTATGGGCCTTCCTTGGGATAGTAAATTCGCAATTTTGCTAGATCCTGAAGAAGCTGAGGTTGCTGCTCAAGCTTTTGAATTAAAAGAATTTTTACCTTTAGCAATAGCGTCAATTGTTGTCGCATCAATAGGTATAACGATTGCATATCAAGCTTATTTTGCTCGCAAACTTAATTTATCAATTCTATTCGCTGAAAAGTTCCCAGCCATTAATAAATTTTTATCAAAAAAATGGTATTTAGACGATATTAATGAAAAACTTTTTGTTAAGGGAAGTAGAAAACTTGCTAAAGAGGTATTAGAAGTTGATTCGAAAGTTGTTGACGGAGTGGTCAATTTGACTGGACTTGTCACTTTAGGCAGTGGAGAAGGTTTGAAATATTTTGAAACTGGTAGAGCGCAATTTTATGCTCTTATAGTCTTTGGAGGTGTAATTTTATTAGTAGCTATATTTGGCTTCCAATCTCCTTCAGTGTCTTGATTACAAATGTGTGTCTTCACTGTTCATAGGGGTGAAAAAATACAGAAAATTTCTAGACTCTATTTAAGATGAATTTCTTGTTAAATTGAGCATTAATTTTTTTACACATTTTGCGAGTCAAACCTTAGGAACGCTTGACTCTGGCTTATCTAACTTTCCTTGGCTATCGGCATCTATCCTTTTCCCAATTGCAAGTGCATTTGTAATCCCTTTTTTCCCTGATAAAGGAGAGGGTAAAGAAGTAAGATGGTTTGCTTTGTATATAGCGTTAATAACTTTTTTAATTACCGTAGGTTCTTATATAACTGGTTTTGATATTAATGATGAAAATGTCCAACTCAAAGAAAGTTTAAATTGGCTTCCTAATTTAGGTCTTACTTGGACTGTTGGTGCTGATGGGATATCTATGCCATTAATATTACTAACTAGTTTTATAACTGCTTTAGCAGTTCTAGCTGCCTGGCCAGTCAAGTTTAAACCAAAGTTATTTTTCTTTTTAATATTAATAATGGATGGGGGGCAAATAGCTGTGTTTGCTGTTCAAGATATGCTTTTATTCTTTCTTACTTGGGAACTTGAATTAATCCCTGTATATTTACTTTTAGCTATCTGGGGTGGGAAAAATAGACAATATGCAGCTACAAAATTCATTATTTATACAGCTGGAAGTTCGATATTTATTCTTTTAGCAGGATTAGCAATGGGTTTTTATGGGACAGAAATTCCCAATTTTGAATTTTCGCATTTAGCAAATCAAGATTTTAGTCAAAAATTTCAAATACTTTGTTATGTAGGACTTCTAATTGCATTTGGTGTAAAACTTCCAATAGTCCCACTTCATACTTGGCTCCCAGATGCTCATGGAGAAGCAACTGCCCCAGTTCATATGCTTCTTGCCGGTATTCTATTAAAGATGGGAGGATATGCTCTTTTGAGATTTAATGCGCAATTATTACCTTTAGCTCATGCGCAATTTGCTCCTTTATTAATTGTTCTTGGGGTGGTCAATATAATTTATGCGGCGCTAACTTCTTTTGCACAAAGAAATCTCAAAAGAAAAATTGCATACAGTTCAATTAGTCATATGGGCTTTGTTTTGATTGGAATAGGAAGTTTTAGCAGTCTTGGTACAAGTGGAGCAATGCTTCAAATGATTAGTCATGGGTTAATTGGTGCTAGTTTATTCTTTCTGGTGGGGGCTACTTATGATCGGACCAAAACTCTTAAACTTGACGAAATGAGTGGTGTAGGACAAAAAATGCGAATTATGTTTGCTTTATGGACTGCTTGTTCTCTAGCATCACTTGCTTTGCCAGGTATGAGCGGATTCGTTTCTGAATTAATGGTATTTACAGGATTTGTTACTGATGAAGTATATACACTTCCTTTTAGAATTGTGATGGCTTCCTTAGCAGCAATAGGCGTTATACTCACTCCTATTTATCTACTTTCAATGTTACGGGAAATTTTCTTTGGCAAAGAAAAGCCTAAATTAACTGAAGAACGAAAACTAGTTGATGCAGAACCTAGAGAGGTTTATATAATTGCCTGTTTACTTTTGCCAATAATTGGAATTGGCTTATATCCTAGGTTAGTTACGGAGAGTTATTTGGCTTCGATTAATAACTTAGTTGATAGAGATTTAAATGCAGTTAAAAGTACTGTGAAAACAAATATTTTTTCAGGAAATAAAAAGAAAGAGATATTTACAGCCCCAAAAATATGATTGTTTAAATTTATACAATGTTTTTTGACATTAAGAACGATATAAAGATATCTTGTAAGTAGATTTAATCTCTCTAAAGTATCTAATTCAAATCCTATTGATAGGCCACAGTTAGGACCTAGATTGTTAATAAAGTTTCTCCAAGATGCTGCTGGCAAAGGCGATCTTGATCCATGGGATATTGATGTAATAAGTGTTATAGATAGTTTTTTAGATCAATATACAAACACTATACAAAAACCTGATAACAACCATAATTCATATCAAAAAGATTTAGCTGAGACAAGTGAAGCCTTCTTTGCAGCTTCAGTCCTAGTTAATTTAAAAGCTCAAGTTTTGGAATCTGATGTTTTCAAAGATGATTTAACAGAATTGGAAGATGATTATGAAATTGATAATCAAGAATGGATAAATCAAGGATTTGATATTCCAAAATATCCAGAAAAATACCTACGACGAAGATCTGTAGCTCAACCAATTCTTAGACGAACATCAACATTAGGAGAACTTGTAAGTCAATTAGAGTCTATTGCCGAAATTATAGAAACTCAAGATCTTTTACTAAAGAAGAGAAAAAGAAATAAAAAATATTCTGATAAGGCACTAATTTCTCAAGTAAAATCTTTAGCTCATCGTGAAAAACTACCTGAAACGACTAAAGAATTAGGAAAATTTATTGATGGTTGGGAAAAAGCATTACAGTGGACAGATTTTGAATATTTAGTAAACAAATGGCAGGGAGTCGTAAAAAATGACTTAGATAAGGATAGGCTTGGTGTCTTTTGGGCTTTGTTATTTTTATATTCAGAAAACAAAATTGAACTTAAACAAATAAACTCTCTTTATGGACCAATACAAATTAAAAGAATAATTCCTGATGGAGGCTTAGCTCAATTGCCTATAGAAAATCTTGATGAAGCAATGACCTCTTCGTCAGCTGCTTAGTAGTTAAGTAATAATAACGTATAATCTTAGAAAAGAGGTTTTTCATCTGATGAAGGCAATGATACTTGCAGCAGGAAAAGGTACGCGCGTTCAGCCTATTACGCATATAATTCCAAAACCCATGATTCCGATTTTACAAAAACCAGTTATGGAGTTTCTTTTAGAGCTTTTAAAAGAACATGGTTTTAAAGAAATAATGGTTAATGTCTCTCATCTTGCTGAAGAAATTGAAAATTATTTTAGGGATGGGCAAAGATTTGGTGTAGAGATAGCTTACAGCTTTGAAGGAAGAATTGAAGATGGAGAATTGATAGGTGATGCTTTGGGCTCAGCAGGAGGATTAAAGAAAATTCAAGATTTTCAAAATTTTTTTGATGAAACTTTCGTTGTATTATGTGGCGATGCTTTAGTTGACTTAGATTTGACTGAAGCACTAAAGAAACACAAGCAAAAAGGAGCCATTGCAAGTTTAATAACGAAAAAAGTAACTAAAGATCAAGTATCAAGTTATGGAGTAGTGGTCTCAGATGATACTGGTCGGATAAAAGCCTTTCAGGAAAAACCAAATGTAGATAATGCATTAAGTGATTCTATAAATACTGGAATTTATCTTTTTGAACCTGAGATTTTTAATTACATCCCAACAGGCCAAAAGTTTGATATTGGTGCTGATCTATTTCCTAAACTTGTTGAAATGGATTTACCATTTTTTGCCTTACCTATGGATTTTGAATGGGTAGATATTGGTAAGGTTCCAGATTATTGGAGTGCTATACGTAATGTCTTACAAGGTAAGGTAAGACAAGTAGAAATTCCAGGTAAACAGATTAAACCTGGTGTTTACACTGGATTGAATGTAGCTGCTAATTGGGAAAAAATTGATATTAATGGACCTGTTTATATAGGTGGAATGACAAGGATAGAAGATGGTGCAACAATTATTGGCCCCGCGATGATTGGACCAAGTTGTTGTATTTGCGAGGGCGCAACGATTGATAATTCAATTATTTTTGATTATTCAAAAATTGGTAAAGGGGTTAAACTTGTAGATAAGTTAGTTTTCGGGCGATATTGTGTAGGTAAAAATGGAGATCACTTTGATTTGCAAGACGCATCTTTGGATTGGTTGATAACGGATTCAAGAAGATCAGATCTGACGGAGCCTTCCCCCCAGCAAAAAGCTATGGCAGAATTATTAGGCACAGATTTAATTAATATTCCAGATTGATATCTGCCATCTCAATAATCTGAGGTATGAGATGTTCTGCTTTAACGGCCATGATATGAATACCTTCTGCGATATTAATATAATCTTTAGCTTGTTCTGCAGCGATTTGTATCCCTTCTTTTAAGGGGTCTTTGGCATCTTTAAGACGATTTAAAATCTTTTCAGGAATGTTTGCACCTGGTACGTACTTATTTATAAAGAGAGCGTTTTTGTATGATTTTAAAAGAAATACTCCTGCAATTACTGGGATATCAAGAGGCTTGCTAATTTTATCGCAAAATTCTATTAAATAGTTTCTTTCCATAACCATTTGAGTTTGTAGGAAATTTGCACCTGCCTCTTTTTTCAGTCTAGTTCTACTTTGTAAACTTCTTTGATTCCTCAAGTTGGGATTAGCTGCAGCACCTGAAAATATATTTGTTCTTTGATCGGCAAGTGCTTCAAAAGTTGGATCAATGCCTTGATTAAAGGCTTGAATTTGTCTTAATAATCTAACTGATTCAAATTCATGTACAGCTTTTGCTTCTTGTTGATCCCCAGCCTTTACTGAATCACCAGTAATACATAAGATATTTTTAATTCCTAAGGCATTAGCTCCTAGGATGTCTGATTGTAAAGCAATTTTATTACGATCTCTGCAGGCGATTTGCATTATTGGTTCTATCCCATTTTCCAGTAATAGTTTGGACATTGCCAAGCTACACATTCTCATTACAGCTCTGCTTCCATCAGTAATGTTAACAGCATGTACCTTATCTTTTAAAAGTTGTGCTATCTTAAGAGATCTTATGGGGTCCCCACCTCTTGGCGGCATTAACTCTGCTGTAATTACTTTAGATTTTTTTTCTAAAGTCTTCTGAAGTTTTGATTTCAATTGCTTTTGTTTCCAACTAGGTTAACAAGTGTAGTGAGATTGCTAAACTTAATTAATATAAAAAAGGAACTGTTTAAATGCAAATGGTTGATGAAGAAGTAAACAACCTTGATATGATGGGTCTCTCTGCTAGAGAGATGGAGATCATTGATTTAGTGGCAGATGGGCTAACAAATCAGGAAATAGCAGTAAAACTTACTATTAGTAAAAGAACTGTTGATAATCATGTAAGTAATATGTTTACTAAAACAGGTTCTAAAAACAGGGTTGCATTATTAAATTGGGCTATGGATCACGGAAAGATTTGTAGGGATGGTTTTAATTGTTGTTCTCTACCTGATTCAGATCAAGATTAGTGATTAGTATCCTCTAATTTCTGATTATTCTCTTTTAAATTCATTAAACAATAATTGGTTGACTCTAATTCAAAAAGTTCTGCATATGCGATGCAAGCCTCTTTATCTGAGTTGATAAATCTTAATATTCCTTGCCTATCATAAAGACCATACATTTCAAGAATTAAAATTTATTGTTAAAATATAAAATGAATATAAAGCAAAACTGGTCTATTTGACTAGTTCTTTTCGAGAGTTCTCAAATCATCATGATTCCATTTTGACAAAGGATGCGATGTGAGACTGAAATTCGATAAATTTTGAAGTCCAGTAATTTCTTTTGATACAAATGATGGGAGTGTGAATTCTTCTTCTTCTTTCGAAAGTTCAATTTCTGCAACCACAAGTGGAAAATTCTTTTCTTTAAAACAATCTATAATCCATTGCTTTTTTTCAATTTCTAAAAAGAATCTATCTTTTTTAATAGTATTTGTAAGATTTGACATGATTTTTTCACCATCATGATTAGGTATTAAGTATTCGAATTCAAAGTTAGTAAAATTTTCGATATGTTTTTTGAGTGCAATTTTAAAGTTTGCTCCATTAAATCTTATCCTAATTATCCAATCTTCTAATTTATATGAAAGGTATCCTTGTTCAATTACATTTTTTTTAGTGATGTATTTTTTCCAGTTGTCGTTTTTTACCAGAAATCTTCTCTCTATTTCTAGTGCCATTTAGTTGTCTAGATTATTTTTTAATGATAGATTTCCTTTCCAATCTAGTTTTTCTATTAATGTATTGTAGTAGGAAATACTTTTTCTAAACTTAATCATTTTGCAGTATTTTGAACCTTTGCTAATCTCACAGTAATTATTTTGTTTTATAGTCATACACTTTGATCCATCTCTCCAAAGTTTAATTTTTCCTTGACTTTTATTTACTCCTCTAATGACTATATTACTTGTATGAGGGATAACTATTGGCCTACTGGCCAAACTCATAGGACATATCGGATTTATCACTAATGCATCTATTGAAGGATGAACTATTGGCCCCCCCGCGGCCATAGAATATGCTGTAGAGCCAGTTGAAGAAGCAATAATCAAGCCATCGCCTTTGTACTCATTTACTTTTTCAGTATCTATTTCAATTGCTATTTGATTTGTAGGTGAAATTTCCTCTTCTACAGATTTAAAATAAAAATCATTTAATGCGTCGTAGCTTTTTATGAGGTTGTTTTCGTTATCAAGAATTTTACATTTAAGCCTGTTTCTTGAATCAATAATAAATTCTTCTTTTTCTAAAATTTCAATAAAAGATTTATCAAATAAAAATTCTTTCTTTTGTGTAAGAAATCCTAAGTTACCTCCAATGTTGAAACAAAGTAATGGAATATTATAATTGACTAAAGCGTTAGCGCATTTGAGCACGGTGCCATCTCCACCAAGAACGATTACTAATTCAGGCAGCGATTGCGTTTGACGAAGGAAATTATCTATTTCCTCATTAGTGAAATCACTATCTATCCTATGGGATTTAATATTTTTCTCTTTAAAAGCTTTTTTACAAAATATAGATGAATCTAAAGCGATAGAACTATTGGAACGATAAATAATAAGAACCAATGAAAGCTTCACTTAATTTAATATTTTTACCACTTTAATAAGTTAAAACTTTCCATATCTACAGTGACTCTGTTTCTATAAAGAGATAATAATATTGCTAAACCAACAGCGGCTTCTGCTGCTGCAACGGTAATCACGAAAATCGTAAAAACCTGCCCTTGAATTAAGTTGTTATCTACAAAAGAAGAAAAGGCCATCAAATTGATATTAACGGCATTAAGCATTAACTCGATGCACATTAAGACTCTTACCGCATTTCTACTATTTAATAATCCCCAAATTCCAATACAAAATAATATTGAAGATACAATTAAAAAGGCTTGTAATGGTATGGATTCTAGATTCATGATTAAAAATAAAATTTGAGAATTAATTCTTTTTGATTAGAAACGGTTCCTTTGTTTTCTCAATTAACTCTTGATCGACAGGTAATCCTGTCGAAATATCTTGATTCATAACATCTTTTCTAGCTAAAACTATTGCTCCAATCATTGCCATCAATAATAATACAGATGCTACCTCGAAAGGTAGTAAATAATCACTGAATAGATGTTCACCAATTCTATATGTAGATTCTTCTCCTATGGCGCTATTAGGACTTGCTATGACCCATACGTTTGATAAATCGACTCTAATTAAGAGGCTCAGTAGAGTTAAACAAATTGATGTCGATATAATTCTTCTTGAATTGAGATTTTCTATAGGCTTTAAATCTTCTTTTTTATTAACAAGCATTATTGCAAAAATTATCAGGACATTTACTGCTCCTACATACACTAAGACTTGTGCGGCAGCAACAAAACTTGCATTTAGAAGAAGATATAAACCTGCA
>QCJI01000024.1 GCA_003216135.1 Prochlorococcus sp. AG-409-A22
ATCCAATTTAATCAGGTAAAAAATATGGGAAGTATTGGTTGTAAGTTAGCTTCTATAGTACGTGGAGAAAGCGATATTTATATATCTTTAAGTTTGCCTGGTAAAAGTTCGCCAAAAGATTGGGATTTTGCTGCCCCTGAGGCTATTTTGAAGGCTTCTGGTGGAGCTATAACAAATTTAGATAATGAGGAATTATCTTATGGAACATCAAATTTCCAGCATGGTGGAGTAATAATTGCTTCGAATAATAAGGAGAATCATAATCAAATATGCTCTCAAATAAAGATGGCAATTAAAAGATATGAGATTTTCCCTTTAGATATTTAATTTAAGGGTGCTACCGGGGTTGGGGTTGGTTGTGGATAAGACATTCCTTCATTTTGGGAAACTCCTCGTAACGTTAAATTAATTCTACCTCTGCTATCAATTTCACGAACTCGCACAGTTACTTCATCACCCTGCCTGACAACATCTTCAACTCTCTCAACTCTGGCTTCAGATAACTGAGAGATATGGACCATCCCTTCCTTGCCAGGCAATATTTCCACGAATGCACCTATAGGAATTATTCGAGTAACTACACCTGAGAAAATCTCTCCCTCATGTACTTTACGAGTTAAACCCTCTATTATCTTTTGAGCTTCTTCAGCAGCAGCTCCATCATGAGAGGCGATAGTCACAATACCACCGTCCTCAATATCTATTTTTGTGTTTGTCCTCTCAGTTATTCCTTTAATAGTTCTTCCCCCAGGTCCAATAACCGTTCCAATTAATTCAGGGTCAATTCTAAAGCTTAAAAGTCTAGGAGCATGAGGTGATAATGATTCTTGGGGCTTATCAATTGCTTCTTGCATTTTTTCGAGTATATGCAACCTAGCTGGTCTTGCTTTTTTAATTGCATCAGAAATAACTTTAACAGGTAATCCTGTAATTTTCATATCCATTTGTAAGGCTGTTATGCCCTTTTCAGTCCCAGCGACCTTGAAATCCATATCTCCAAGAAAATCCTCAATCCCCTGAATATCAGTAAGGATTCGTATTTCTTTACCTTCTTTGATCAAACCCATGGCAGTGCCGCTAACAGGAGCTTTTAGAGGAACACCTGCATCTAATAATGACAGTGTACTTCCACAAACAGATCCCATTGAAGTTGAACCATTTGAACTCAATACTTCACTAACAACTCTTAGTACATAAGGAAAAGTTTCTTTGCCTGGAAGGACCGGTATAATGGCTCTTTCTGCAAGGGCTCCATGACCAATTTCCCTTCTGCCAGGAGTTCTCATTGGTCTAGTTTCTCCAACTGAATATGGTGGGAAATTATAGTGATGCAAATAAGTCTTCTCAGTGCTTGGGTTGAGATCATCCATTTCTTGTGCATCACTTGGTGTCCCAAGTGTGGTTGTAGATAAAACCTGAGTTAGACCTCTTTGAAATAAAGCTGAACCATGAACCCTTTTTGGAAGAATTCCTGCAGATGCTGAAATCTTTCTAACTTCATCTAGATCACGTCCGTCAACTCTTTTCCCATCATTAATGATTTGTGATCTCATTAATTTTTTTGTTAGTTTTTTAAAGTCAGAACTTAACAATTTATCATTTTCTGATAATAAAACTTTTAATTGGTTGTCATCTTTCAAAGATTCAATTTTGCTTTGAGTTTCAAGTTTTATTTTTTCAAGTTCAAGATCTCTTTCCTCTTTTGACTGATCAAACTTCTTTAAAACTAGATCTATTGCTTTTGTGCAATTTTTTTCTAAATACGAAGGCAATGTTTTATCCTCTTCAGGATCTGATGGCTTGATCTGCTTTATTCCTAAATCATTTAGTAAATCTTCTTGAGATTTAATCAGTTCACTTACCGCTTCATATCCAAAATCTATTGCTTCAATAGTATCTTGCTCGGATAATTGATTAGCGCCTGCTTCGATCATTACAATGCCTTCAGGCGAGCCTGCTACAACAATATCTAGATCGCCTTTTTCTATTTCTCTATAGCTTGGGTTTAGGATGAAATCATCTCCTATAAGTCCCACTCTAACTGCAGCCATTGGCCCATAGAATGGAATCTCTCCAATTAAAGTAGCTATTGATGCACCTGTAACAGCTAGAACATCTGCAGGTACCCTTTCGTCGAGAGAAAGGCATGAAGCAACTATTTGAATTTCATCCCTCATCCAAGAAGGGAAGAGAGGTCTCATTGGTCTATCAATTAACCTGGAGATTAAAGTGGCTCTTTCTGGAGGACGTCCCTCTCTTCTCATGAAGCCGCCTGGTATTCTTCCTGCAGCATATAGTTTTTCCTCGTAGTCACATATTAGAGGGAGAAAGTCAGCAACTTCTTTTTTCGTAGTTTTTGTTGCGGTAACTAATAAAGAGGTGTCTCCACACTCAATCATTACTGATCCACTTGATTGAGGAGCATATAGTCCTGTAGTTAGTCGTATCTCTCGTCCGTCAAACGTGATCGACTTATTTTGTCCTTCCACTTTTTAAATTATAAATCTATACATAATTTATTCTTACATTATATAGGGACATATTGAGTAAATTATTTAAATAAGCTGTAAATAATTTAAAAAACAGAACAAAATTAGTTCTTTAATATATAAAAAAGTATTAATTTTCTTTAAAGTAAAATAATTAATATCTAATTATAAAAAGTCAACTACCAACTAGATTTTACTACGCCAGGGAGTTCGCCATTGTGAGCCCTTTGCCTTAATTGATTTCTGCATAAACCAAAATCTCTGTAGACTCCTCTAGGTTTACCTGTTGCCCAGCATCTATTTCTAACTCTTGTTGGAGCTGAGTTTCTTGGAAGACCTTGAATTTTTCTGTGAATTTCTAATCTTTCCATAGGATCTTTTGCAGCTTTAAATTCTTCTAGTAGGGATTCTCTTTTCGCAGCATATTTTTTTACAAGTTTTTTGCGTTTTACTTCTCTCGCAATCATGGACTTTTTCGCCATCGAAAAAAAAATTATAAATATTAAATTACATCTTAACAGCTAGGCATCAAATTATGAAGTTCGAATTATTGATTTAGTAATCTTTGCACAAAAACTAATTGACTTGTATCTCTAATTATAAGAAGCACACTTAATCCCACTAAAAGAAAAAAACTTGATTGAGTTACAGCAATTTGGACCTTCACAGGAACCGCCTTTCCCCTTAAGCCTTCAATTAAAGTAAATACAAGTTGTCCTCCATCTAATAAGGGTAAAGGAAGAGAATTGAGTACAGCTAAATTAATTGAGATTAAAGCAGCAAATATTAGTATTCCAGTACCCCCCTGCTGTGAGAGCTGCGCGCCAATTTCGACTATCTTCACTGGTCCACTCAATTGTTGGGCAGTTGATGAGAAATTTGTTATTAATCCTTTATAACCTTGAATAGTTTTAAAGAGTAAAGAAGAAAACTCGTTATTTGTGTATTTAAAAAGTTCGTAAAAGTTTTTTGTTTTATTAGTTTCTTTCCTAATATTTGGCTGTAATTGGGCACCAATCGTTCCTTTGCCATCAATATCTTTTGGTATTAAAATTATTTCTTTAAAAGTACCATCTCTCTCTATCTCTATTGACATTGCTTTGTCGGATGAACTCTGAATCTCTTTTACTAGAGAGTTAATAGCTTGATCACCAACACCTAAAGTAATACCTTCTACTTTTAAGATTTTATCGCCAGCTTCTAAACCAGCATTAAAAGCTGCTTTTTCAGGTTGTGTTGCTAATACAAGAATACCTGGTTCGGGAGGATAAGGAATTCCAATAGTAGTTACGTTGATAATCAAGATAGTATATGCAAGAAGTAAGTTAGCAAATACTCCCGCAGATATTACAATTATTCTTTGAATTATGGGTCTATTTTTTAAAAGATTTGGATCACTAGGATCAATATTATTTATCTCTTCATCTGGGAAAGAAACAAATCCTCCTAAGGGAAATGCTCTAAACGAAAAAGTAATATTTTTATATTTCTTTTTAAAAATTGCAGGCCCGAAACCAATAGAAAACCCATCGACGTATATACCTTGTGAAATTGCTGCTAAAAAATGACCCATTTCATGGAAAAAAATGAGAAATCCTAAAACAGTAATTGAAGTTAAAACATTCATAAGTTTATATTAATTATTTTTTATAAAAGTTGATCCAAAATATGGAACAAGAGCATCAGGAATTTTTACACTTCCATCTGATTGTTGACCATTCTCAAGAATAGCAGCCATGGTTCTTCCTACAGCTAAACCACTTCCATTTAAAGTGTGGATATAAGCAGTCTTTTTGTCCATTTTTGTCCTTATAGATGATCTACGAGCTTGGAAATCTAAACAATTGCTGCAACTAGATATTTCTCTATAACATTTGCTGCTAGGTAGCCAAACCTCAAGATCATAAGTTCTGCTAGAAGAGAAACCTAGATCGCCCGTACAAATATCTACTATTCTGTATGGTAAGTTGAGCTTTTGTAAGATACTTTCTGCATCAGCAGTTATTTCTTTATGAGCCTCCAAAGATTTGGTTGGATCACTAAACCAATACAATTCAACTTTATTAAATTGATGAAGTCTTATTAACCCTTTTGTATCCCTTCCATAACTGCCTGCTTCCCTCCTAAAACAAGGACTGTATGCAACATATTTAATTGGTAAAAGCTTTGGGTCGATAATCTCATTTTTATGAAAAGCGGTAAGAGGAACTTCTGCCGTTGGAGAAAGCCACAAATCATCATTGGAACACTTAAAACTTTCATTGGAAAATTTAGGTAGCTGTCCAGATCCTTGAAGACTTTCTGAATTTACTAACGCTGGCGGCATTAACTCTAAATAACCATTTTGTGAATGAATATCGAGCATGAAATTAATCAAAGCTCTCTCTAATCTGGCACCATTACCTGTAAGGGAAATAAATCGACTTTTTGAGATTTTTGTTGATTTTATAGAATCAAATAGACTAAGACTTTCTCCTATTTCCCAATGAGACTTAAGCCTTTCTTTTCGTAAAGGCTCTCCCCAAGTTTTTATTTGTATATTATCTCTTTCACTTTCCCCAAAAGGTGTATCTTCACTAGGAAAATTAGGTAATCTTGAAATCTCATCATAAATTTGCTTGTCTAATATTCTTTTCTTATCTTCAAGTTCAGAAATTTTATTTCTATATTTGTTCCCTTTATCCTTTAAATTATTAAGCTCTTGAGAATTAGGGTTATTCGAGTTACGTATTTCGTTACCAATTTGTTTGCTTAATTTTTTACTTTCTGATTGCAGAGTTGATATTTCTATATCAATTTCTTTTTTTTGAATAGTTAATTTATTTATATGAGAGATTTCAAAACCTTTTCCTCTTAAGGACAAAAATTTTTCAACAAATGTTGGATTTTCTCTTATTAATTTTTGATCTAACACTCTTTTTTTATATACCTTAATAAGATAGTTAATTTAAAATCATTATTAGAAGCTTTTGATAAAAAATTAATTATTCCTAACTTATCTAACATCATTATTAATGTCTTATTTATTAAGATGCAGAACGTGCTCTTCCTGTAGAAGACCATTCTTTTAATAAATCAATTTGCTCTTTAGCTGTTCTAGATAATGGAACTAATTCAGAAATAGCCTTTATCAAATCTTTTTCTATAATTTCTCTATTCTCAGAAAATGAAAAGTGCATGCCTTCTATAACTGCCTGTTCAAGCTCTGCTCCAGAAAAGCCATCTGTTCTATCAATTATTGTCGAAAGTGGAAAATTATAACTTGGTCTTCTTTTTTTTAAGTGCAAGTCAAGGATGCTCAATCTCTCTTCAGAATTAGGTAAATCCAGGAAAAATATTTCATCAAATCTACCTTTCCTAAGTAATTCTGGGGGAAGTCTATCAATTGCATTAGCTGTTGCAATTACAAATACTGCGGATTCTTTTTCAGCCATCCAAGTTAGCAAGCTTGCTAGAACTCTTTGACTAGTTCCTCCATCGCTTCTTGCATCTCCACCAAATGCCTTATCAATTTCATCTATCCAAAGAATGCAAGGCGACATGGCTTCAGCTCTGGAAATTGCTTCTCTAGTTCTTGCCTCGCTTGAACCCACAAGGCTGGAAAATAATCTTCCTACATCTAACCTTAGAAGAGGCATTGACCAGCTCTTGGAAATAGATTTTGCTGTTAATGATTTTCCTGTTCCTTGTGGTCCTACAAGTAAGACCCCTTTGGGAATAGGTAGTCCATAGTCTCTTGCTTCATTGGAAAAGGCCCTATATCTTTGTTTAAGCCAAATTTTTAATACTTTTAATCCACCAATATCGTTTTGACTTGATTTACTTTCAAAAAATTCTAATATTTCACTCCTTGCTATAACTTGTTTCTTCTCCTCAAGAATGTCCTGAAGATCATCTTTACTTATTTTCCCTCTTTGAGTAAGTGCTTTTGCAGTAACTTGTTTTACTTTTATTTCGCTTAATCCACTAGAAGCTATGGCAAGTTCGTTTAAGTCTTGTTCGTTTAAATTTGAATTAGTATTAATAGCAATTCTTTCTATTAGATTTTTCAATTCTTTTTGATCAGGTAAAGGCAGGTTAATTATTGTCATTAAATCATCCAATTCTTCCGATGATGGAAATATATGAGAACTAATAATTAGATTATTATTGCTTTCTTTAAGAACATAAGATAATTCTTTAATTGTCCTACTTATAGATGGATCATCATAAAATTTATGAAAATCTTTTATTAATAATATTGTTGATAATTCTGAATTTTGTTCCTTGATCCAATTAAGAACTCCTAATGGGTTGTTAGAAAATTTACCTTCTTCATTTAACACCCCTTTAATTCCGTTAACACAATCCCAACGTGCAAATCTTTTAACGTTCAATCTTTCACATGAAAAATTGAGGATCTTTTCTAATCTTTCTTCTTCTTTAGTCTTTATCCAAATTAATGAGGTTCTTGATTTTATAAGTAATTCTAAATTTTTACTCCAAGATTCCATTATTCATTAAAAATAAACTATTTTTTACTATTGGGTTCAAATGGTAATCTTTTCTCGGAAATAGTAGCAGCAGTAGTATTTATAACTGCGTTTTTGTTCTGTAATTGATCATCAAGAATCTTTTGAAGATTCTCAGGTAAAGCCTCTTTATTAAGGAGAAAAGTTTGAAATGCTTGGAATATGTTTGCTACAACCATATAAAGCAATACGCCAGCGGGAAGTGGGAAAAATAAAAACATCCCAGTAATCATTATAGGTGTTATTTTGTTAGCTGTAGATTGTTGGGGATTAGCTGGCATTCCTTGACCAGACAATACTTGTGAAAGTAATAGAGTTAAACCAAAGGCTCCAACTAATCCAGCTATATCCCAATTTATTGAACCATCTACATAAAAGCCAACCTGACCTAGAGCTTTAATAAAAAGAAATCCACTCTTTGCCGCTAAACCAGGTATTTTAGCCTCAATTGTTGCATCTCCAGGTTTGATAGCTGTTACTAAGCCTTCTTGTGAAATCTTTAGATTTTCAGAACCTTTTGAAACTTTCCAGGTAGGCAGAAATTTGGACCCATTATCGAATTGTGATAAAACTTCTGAATAACTTGTACCGTTTGTTGTCTGAAGATTTATCTTTACTGATTCTTCTGCTCCTAGCTTTGTTCCATTTGGTAAAGAAGCAATGACTGGGAAATGAGATTTTTCAGTTATAAATATTGAATGTCTGGCTGATTTATAAGGCTTAGGGTCAATAGCAGCTATTTCGTCTTGAGGAACAACTTTTAAATTAATATTGTATGGGACATCTGCGAAAGGAGAGCCTCTTAAAGTCGCAAATAATGCAAATAAAACAGGCATTTGAACAATCAAAGGTAAGCAACCTGCTAGAGGACTGCCAAACTCATTCATTAATTTACCTAATTCTTCTTGCTGTCTTTTTGGATCTCCTGAAAATTTAGATTTTATTTCTGCTTGTCTTTTTTGCATTACTGGTTGAGCTATTTTCATCCTTCTTGCGCTTCTTATAGATCCAGCGCTTAAAGGGAAAAGTGCAATTCTGATTACAACTGTTAGTGCAACAATAGCTAAACCGTAGCTAGGTACTACACCATAGAAAAAATCTAGAATCGGGATAAGTAGCTTTTCTGAAATGAACCCGATCACAATATTAAAAAAGAGGTAATTTTACTAGACATTTTATTGTACAGGATAAAAAGGTTTTTGTAATTAATTTAATTATGATTTAGTAGTAAAACCCTCTACCTCTTTGAGCTTTGTTTTTTGCGATCTTTTAACAATATTTTCTTCAATAAACTTTTGCTTTTCTCTAAATAGGGGTAGGGATTTCATTTCAACCTTTGCACCGTCATTAAGAATAAGAACCATATCACCATATGATCCAAAGCCTCTTGGAATAGATCTTATCTCATCAATATTGGTTAATGAAACCTGGGTTTTATTTTTACCAAACCATCCACCATCAATTGTTATTCTCTTATTTGTAATTTTATATCTTAACCATAAAGCTCGAACTATTGCTGCGAAAGTAAAAGGCAAACCTAGAAGTGTTAATCCTGCTAATAAATTAATTATTAGATCACTTTTTGCAGGGCCTCCTTCATAAAAAGTTTCTTCATTCATGTTAATCATTTGATTAGACCAGATTTAAACATTAGATATTGAAATTCCTCCAACAGTTTGTTTTTATCATTGTAGAAATCTCCAATTTTCAGGTTAACAAGTAACCAATATGGTTTGTGGTTCTTGTGGTTTTGGATATTTTCTAATAAGTATTCATGCAATATCCTTCTGATTTTATTTCTTTCTACAGCTTTTTTCGAAACTTTTTTACTTATTGCTATAGCTACTTTGAAATTGTTTGAGCAGTTAGTAAGTTTATGGGATATAAGAATTTGTTTGTTAGACTTTGCAATCTTAAAAGTCATTAATTTTCCGTAATACTTTACAGAATTTTTATGAATATAATCAAAAGTTCTATGACCTTTTAAACGCATTGATTTTGGTAAGGCCATTTTTAATTATTTCAGACCGCTATTCTTTCTCTACCTTTTTGTCTTCTGTTTTTAATAACTCTTCTACCAGTATGTGAACGCATTCTTACTCTAAATCCTGATACACGTTTTCTTTTCCTTGAAGTTCCGCCAAAAGTTCTTTTAGTCATTGTTTTAATTATCCATTATTAATTTATCATTTAATTGATCACTATAGTCGTGCTTCCTAAATAACTTGAATAGGATTTGCCAACGTACTGCCCGTAAGAATGAAATTGATATAGTCCAGATTTTCTTGGATTGAAAACTTTTAAAACAATGGCATAACTATCTTTATTAAATGGAATTGGTTTGTAAGGGTAAAAATCTAATGATGAGTTATCATCTTTTATTTCTATATCAGCAGTTATATTATCAATACATTTTGTTCTAGAATCAAAACCTCCTATTTTAACCTTGCAAAGACTTATATTTTCTTTTTTTAACTTTGTTTTAAAAGTTTTAGGTATAGCTAAATTAATCTTTAAAAGCTCATCTTTTCTATCAGAGGGTCTTAAGAATAAATAAATGGTATTTCTAAGTTGCTTTTTATTTTCCTTCTGAAACCATTTTAATCTTCTATAACCAGAATCTTGGTCCCATTGAAACTCTAAACCTGCTTTAGATTCAGAGATGTTAGTAAATACTGGGACTAAGAATAATATTGGAGTGATTAATAAAAACTTGAATATTTTGAAATTCAAAGAAAAACTCTTTTTAATTCTAAACATTGATTTATAAGGGAGAAATTAATTCGATTAATAATATATATAATTTAGGTTAACATCTATCTTGTCTTAATTTTGAAGCGCCCCTTAAATAAGGATGTTTTATAGCTGTATTGGCAGGTAATAAAACTTGCGCCATTAATCTTATACAAAAATCAATATCGTTTGGAACATACATTTGTTGGCAATCTAGAAACGCAACAGAATCTAAGCCATTACATTTCCTAGCTATTGAAGCAGGAAAACATGCATCTAAATCTTTTGTAACAGTAAAAATAATAGATAATAAGTTTTTTTTAATAAGATTATTACGTGAAATTAATTCATCAATTAATTCAACTACAGCATTCTCAATTTCTCCAATAGAATTGCCATTGGCCGTTGTGGCTCCTCTAATGAAAGTGTATTTATAATCACCTTTATTTTGTTCAACCATGTTAATTCAGGGCTTATATAGCCATAGTATTTTATTAGATGAATTAATCTCGAAGCAGATATTATGTATTACTTTATCTATAATTTTACTTCCAGGAATAATTCCAAGTATTTTCTTTTTTTTCTTCCCAAACGTTAATGGCTGGATTTTGGAATCTATGTTAACCATCTTTGCGGCAATTTCCCTCGCAACAAATTCATCTCCAATTTCATCAACCAAACCTAATTCTTTGGCTTGTGTTCCAGTGAAAATTCTTCCATCAGCAAATCTCTTTACTTCTTCGATAGGTAAATTTCTTCCTTCTGCGACAGCCTCAGTAAATTGTTTATAGCTTTCATCAATTAAGGTTTGTAGTAGATTTCTACCTTCCTCACTTAAAGGTTTATCTGGAGAGAGAATATCTTTATAAACCCCACTCTTAACTGTCTCAAATTTGATACCAATTTTATCTAATAACTGAGATAAATTATTTCCTCTTATAATCACACCAATAGATCCAGTAATTGTTCCTGGATTTGCAACTATTTTGTCAGAGGCTACACCAATGTAAACTCCTCCTGAAGCTGATATGTTTCCAAAACTAGCAATTACTTTACATCCTTTGTCTTTTAGTCTTTTAATAGCAGAGTATATTTCTTGGCTATCTCCAACAGTCCCTCCTGGAGAATCAATTCTTACGATTAATGCAGGGAATTCTCTATCCTCAATTTGTTTAAGAGCTTTAAGGATAGAAACTCTTGTCGAACTTGTAATCGGCTCATCAATTACGATACGAGCCATTCTTTTTTTTGACTTTCGTCTAAAAGGCCAAATCATTCTTTTAAGGTAAAAACATGAAACTACTTTAAAAAGACTATCAGCAGACCTAATGAATTCAATCCTAAATTGGTTTTTAATGATACTCCCTTTCGCTCTATGGGGGACTTCAATGGCGGCAATGACCCCGCTAGTATCCAGTGCTGGACCTGAGTTGGTCGCTTCATTAAGATTACTTCCCGCAGGAATTCTTGTTCTTATTACAACATATTTGTTTAAAAGAGATTTGAAAATTTATAGGTCTGATTTGAAGTGGTTTTTAGTTTTTACTTTTGTTGACGCTACTTTATTTCAATTGTTTTTGACTTATGGAATCTCAAAAACTGGGGCTGGTTTAGGTTCAGTGTTAATTGACTCTCAACCTCTTTTGGTAGCGATTTTGGCAAGGGTAATCTTTGGTAATTTAATTAATCCCATAGGATGGTTAGGTTTGCTTTTTGGTTTGGGGGGCATAGTATTTTTAGGAGTCCCAAAAGAAATTCTAGAAAATTTGTGGTTAATGTCTGATAAGAGTATTAGTGATGTTTCCTTTAATGTAGGGGAACTATGGATGCTTGCTGCTTCACTTGCGATGGCATTAGGAACGATTTTAATTAGATTCACATGTACAAAAAGTGATCCAGTTGCGGTAACTGGATGGCACATGGTTTTAGGTAGTTTCCCTCTAATAATTAAACATGGCTTGCAAACAAATTTTCAATTCATACCAGATTGGTCAATATTTGATTGGGGACTTATGACATTTGCCAGTCTCTTTGGGGGAGCTTTAGCATATGGATTATTTTTCTATTTTGCTAATAATAAAGAAATCACTGGTTTCAGTACTCTTGCATTCTTAACTCCTGTATTTGCGCTTCTCACAGGAGGTGTTTGGTTGGATGAAAGACTTACATATATTCAATGGATTGGAGTCGTCTTTGTTCTTATTTCAGTATTCTTTGTTAGTCAGAGAAAGTCTTTATGGGAAAAGACAAATACTTAGACTACTATTTTAATAGTATTCAAGGGAAAATAATTCAATAATGAGGATTGTTTTAATTAGTACCCCAATAGGCTTCTTAGGAAGTGGCAAAGGTGGAGGTGTTGAGTTAACTTTAAATTCTTTAGTAACAGGATTGCTCTCGCTTGGGCATTATGTAGATGTTGTAGCTCCGAAAAATTCTAAATTGTTTGATCTTAATAAAGAAGCAAAACTCCATTGTGTTGAAGGAGCAGAGCAAGTTAGTTGGCAACATCAGGATTATTATTCACCTGCAATTATTCCAGATAATTCTTTATTATCAGGGATGCTTGAAAAGGGTATAGATATAGGGAAGAAAGCTGACATATTATTGAACTTTTCCTATGATTGGCTGCCTATTTGGATGACCCTTAACTCAAACATTCCAATCGCTCATCTTATTAGTATGGGTTCTGAAAGCTCAGTTATTAGTAATTTAATATCAAAGGTGTACAACAAATATCCATATAATTTTGCTTTCCATTCAAACACACAAGCTTGTGATTATCCTTTTATTAAAAAACCAATTATTGTTGGAAATGGTTTTGAATTGAGAAATTATATATTTCAAGGTAACAAGGATGGCCCTCTTGCTTGGGTTGGAAGGGTAGCCCCAGAAAAAGGTTTAGAGGATGCTGCTTATGTCGCTAATAAACTTGGAGAAAAACTGAATGTCTGGGGGATAATACAAGATGAGTCCTATGCTTCAAAAGTAGAAGAATCATGCACTTCCGGCTCCATAGATTGGAAGGGTTTCTTAGACACTGATAAGTTACAAAAAGAACTTGGTAAATGTAGAGCTTTATTAAATACTCCAAAATGGAATGAGGCTTATGGAAACGTTATAGTTGAGGCTCTTGCCTGCGGGGTACCTGTAATAGGTTATAAAAGAGGCGGTCCTAGTGAAATTATTCAGCATGGGGAGACAGGTTTCCTTGTCGAGCCTAATGATAAAGATAGCCTACTTTCCTATTTGCAGATTATTAATAAAATCAATCGTAGAGATTGTAGGGATTGGGTTGAAAAGAATGCCTCAACCAACATATTTGCTAATAGAGTTGTGAAATGGCTTACTAAAGTTATTAAGGAAAATTAATTTAAATTAAGATTATAATAATGATGCTCTTTAAGTCCAAAAGAAGGTTTTTAACTCTTTTTATAGTATTTCTTTCTGGAATAAGTATTTTTATTTTAGGTCTAGGTTCAACTGGATTAGTAGATGAAACCCCTCCTCTTTTTGCAGCGGCTGGGAGAGCAATGAGTGAATCTGGTGATTGGTTAACTCCTAAAGTAAATGGTATATATCGTTTTGATAAGCCTCCTCTCATTTATTGGCTAATGGGTTTTTTTTACTCGCTGCCTAAGAATGAAATATGGGATAGCTTTGGGACTCTCTCAGCAAGACTTCCCTCAGCATTGGCATCATTATTTTTAATGATATTTATAGGAGATACAATATTTTTTGGGTCACAAAAGGATGATAGAAAATTGATCTTGTCAATAGTGGGATCTTTAGCATTTGCTTTATCTCCACTTGTAATTATTTGGAGTAGAACAGCAGTAAGTGATGCACTGTTGTGTGGAAATTTGGGAATTAGCCTTCTTTTGTTTTGGAGAAGGATGGCAAGTGATAAAAATGAAAAATGTATTTCTGCCTGGATTTTTCTGGGCTTTGCAATTTTAACAAAGGGACCTGTAGCTCTTGTTTTGGCAATATTTACTATCACATTGTTTTTCTGTACTCAAAAAGACTGGAGAAATCTTTTTTCAAAAATAAATCCTAAATTGGGTTTTCTATTAACATTCTTTATTAGTTTCCCATGGTATCTTTTAGAGCTAATTAAGGAAGGAAAGCCTTTTTGGGACAGCTTTTTTGGATATCATAATTTTCAAAGATATACATCAGTTGTAAATAGTCATTCTGAACCGATATGGTTTTTCTTTTACATTATGATTTTGGCGTCTTTACCTTTTACCCCTTTTTTGTTTCACGGCATATTTGAAGCTTTTAAAGTACTATTAAAAAGTTTTAAAGAAGGCTGTGACTCTTCTGAAACTCTTTTTATTTATTCTTTATGCTGGTTTGTAGCTGTTTTTATTTTCTTCAGTATTTCTGCAACTAAACTGCCAAGCTATTGGTTGCCTGCAACTCCAGCTGCTGCAATTTTAGTAAGCAATAGTTTTTTAAAATTTAAAAATCAAAAAAAAGACTTTTCATATTTATTTACTTTTAACATTTTGATACTGTTTGGATTATCTATAGCATTTTTCTTTTCCAGTTTTTGGTTACGATTGATAAATGATCCTGAGATGCCAAATCTTGCATTTGACTTAATAAGTTCAGGAATAATTCTGAAAGCTAAATTATTTTTCTTTTTATTAGCTGTCTTTGCATTGGTTTTATATTTTATTAGATCCAAAAATACACTTTTATATCTTCAATTTTTATTATTAATTGGTCAATTATTTTTGATGCCCCCGATTAGAAAATTGGGAGA
>QCJI01000025.1 GCA_003216135.1 Prochlorococcus sp. AG-409-A22
TTAATGATTCAATTTGGTTAGTAGGTTCATATGCTTCTGAGTCGACAATATCAGCTAGTTCTTATTTGGAATATTTCCATGGCAAGACTTTAGGTAGACCTCCAAAGATTGATTTGCAAGACGAAAAATACTGCCAGAGTTTTTTGAGAAGATCAATTTTAGAAAATTTTGTTGTTTCTTCTCATGATATAAGTGATGGCGGTCTAGCTCTTTCTTTATCAGAATGCTGTATTTTATCTTCAAAAGGTGCAACAATAAACTTAGAAAGTTTTTGTGATCGTCTAGATAATTTATTATTTTCTGAGGGTGGTTCAAGGATAGTTTTCTCAGTAAATAAAAACAAAGAATTAAATTGGTTAAATTATTTAAAGGAAATAGAAATAGATTTTCCCAACACTGTATATGTAAAAAAAATAGGTTATGTTTCTAAAGAAAATTTAAAAATAAATTTTCAAAGTAAGGAAATTTGCAATATTAAGGTTGAGGAATTAACCGAAAAATTTAATAATAGTATTTCAAGTTACTTTTAAATATTAATGAATAAATATTTTCAATTATCAGAACTATTGAGAAATTAAATTATGTGTGGAATAGTTGGAATTGTCTCTTCCGAGGATGTAAATCAACAAATTTATGATAGCCTTTTGCTCCTTCAGCATAGAGGTCAAGATTCAACAGGAATAGCTACAATGGAAAATACTGTTTTTCATATACATAAGGCTAAAGGTCAGGTAAATAATGCTTATAGAACTAGAGATATGAGAAATTTAATTGGAAGAATTGGATTGGGTCATGTAAGATACGCAACAAAAGGTTCAGCTGAAAGTGTAGAAGAAGCACAACCTTTTTATGTTAATGCACCTTATGGGATTGTTTTAATACATAATGGAAATTTAACTAATACAAGAGACTTAGAAAAACAATTATTTAATATTGATAAACGTCATACTAATTCTTCTAGCGATACAGAAATGTTATTAAATGTCTTTGCTACAGAATTACAAGAACAAATTCATAATAAAGAATTAGAGCCAGATATTCTTTTTAATGCTGTCAAAAAATTACATAAAAGAATTCAAGGATCATATACTTCAATCGCATTAATTTCGGGTCATGGTTTATTAGCGTTCAGAGATCCATTTGGTATTAGACCTTTAGTAATTGGTAGACGAATTTCGCTTAAAACCCAACAAGAAGAGTGGATGATTGCAAGCGAATCATTGGTATTGGAAAATAATGATTATCAAGTAGTAAGAGATGTAGAACCTGGAGAGGCAATTTTTATTAATCATAATGGTGAATTTTTTGCTAAGCAATGTTCAGATAATCCAAAATTATTTCCCTGTGCTTTTGAATATGTTTATTTAGCTCGACCAGATTCAATTATGAATGGTATATCTGTTTATAAAGCCCGTTTAAAGATGGGTGATTATTTAGCGGAAACTATTAAACAAAAAATTAAATCTGGGGATGTGGATGTTGTTATGCCTATTCCTGATTCTTCTCGTCCAGCTGCAATGCAAGTAGCAAGACAATTGGGTATAGAGTATAGAGAGGGTTTCTTTAAAAATAGATATGTTGGTAGAACATTTATAATGCCTGGTCAACAAAAACGTAAGAAATCAGTTAGACAAAAATTAAATGCAATGAGTGCAGAATTTAAGAATAAAAATGTATTAATAGTTGATGATTCTATAGTCAGAGGTACTACTTCAAAAGAAATTGTTCAAATGGCAAGAGATGCGGGAGCAAATAAAGTATTCTTTACATCTGCTGCCCCACCAGTTCGTTTTCCACATGTTTATGGTATTAATATGCCGAATAGAGACGAATTGATAGCTCATGATAGAACAATAAATGAAATAGCAGAAAAACTAGAAATAGATAATCTAGTTTATCAAAGCATAGAAAATTTACGTAAAGCTATTATTAGTGATTCTCCAATTCTAGATCTTGAAATGAGTTGTTTTACAGGTTCTTATGTAACAGGAACAGTTACTCAAGAGTATTTAAATTGGGTAGAAAATGAATATAAATCTTAATTTATAAACCTTTCATGGCTAAAACAATTTTCAAGATATTCGTCTTTTTCTAAATTTAAAAAATCTAATGTTAAAAATTTTTTATTAGATTCAAAACTCAATTTATCAAAATTTATCCTAGCAGATTTGTTTTTATTGGTTTCAATATCAAGGTATTTATTATTTGGTAATACTTTGATGAAGTGATCATTTTTAAGTTGAATTTTTTCATTTAAATATCCTAATTTATAATCATTTGCATAATATACTTCATTATTTTTAAAACTAAAAAATTTTCCTTTTTGAGATACTAAATAAATTTTGTCGCTAACTTTGCTTTTACAGCAAGAAACTATTTTTTCATTAGGTAAAAGCTTTGTTAGTAATAAACCTTGAGATTGTTTAGTAGTTGGGGTTAGATATTGATTAGATAAATTAAATTTAAAAATTCTTCCTATTGAAGTTAATATTATTAAGTTCTCTTCTCCTTTATAAATAAATGAATCAATTATTTTTATATTATTTTTTAATTTTGTAATTGAAAATGCTCTATTACTTTTCAGCATCTCATCATCAAATAAAACTTTTTTAAATCTTCCATCTGAATTTAAAGTACATAAATAATTTTTTATTTCTTTATCAATATGATGAAAATTTATGATTTCGTTAGGGTCTATATTTGCTAATACTTTATTATCTAATTTATAATCATTACCAATATTTGCCTTCCAATCAATTTGAAAAACACGTCCTGTATAAGTAATACCAATAATTTTTAAATTTTTTTCAATATTGCATATAAACTTTTGGATATTTTTATTTTCTATAATTTTATTTTCCGCTTCTAATGATTTTCTGTAACTATTAAAAATCATTTTTTTTAAATATAGTCTATTATTTATATATAATTTAGTTTTTTTGTTTATAAGTTCTTCTAATATCTGATTATTAATAGTTTCTATTTCGTTATCTTGATCTATATTTTTTAGGATTTTTGTTTTTCTTTTTATATTATATTTTTGCTTTAATTTAAGTAATTCTTTTATTAATAATTCAAATAATAATTTTCTTTCATTTAATAGCTTGTTTAAATAGTTCTTTTTTTCTTCTAACTTTTTTATATCGATATCTATTTGTTTTCTTTCTAGGTTTGTTAATTTTTTTAGTGGCATATCTAAAACTGCGTTTGCTTGTCTTTCATTTAATTCAAGATTGTTAATTAATATTGATTTAGCTTCAGCAGAATTGTCTGAATTTTGAATAATTTCAATAATATTTTTTATTTTTTTCGTTGCTATAGACAACCCCTTTAGGATTTCAAGTTTTTCTGAAGTATTTTTTAGAAAATACCTAGTTCTTTTTCTTATTGTTTCTTCTCTAAATTCTAAGAAATATTCAAGATATTTCTTTAAGGTTAGTTGAATTGGTTTGCCATTTATTAGAGCTAAAAATATTGAGCCAAAGTTTGTTTGTAAACTTGTTTTTTTGTATAAACTGGAAATTACAATATCACTATTAGAATCTTTTTTTAATTCTATTACAATTCTCATTCCATCTCTATCGCTTTCATCTCGAATATCTGAGATCCCATCAATTTTTCCTGTATTAACAAGTTCTGCAAGTTTTTCAATCCATCCTGCTTTACTAATTTGATAAGGAAGTTCTGATATTACTAGGGCATTTCTTTTGTGTTTTCCCTTACCTATATTTATTTCTTCTGATTTTACTACACCTCTTATTGTTATTGATCCTTTTCCTGTTTTATAAACTTCTTTAATTCCATCATTGTAAATTAATTCACCTCCTGTTGGGAAGTCAGGTCCATGAATAATATTAAATAGTTTTGTATCACTTATTTCTTTGTTTTTTATTATGGCAATTAATCCATCTACTATTTCCCCTAAATTGTGAGGTGGAATATTTGTTGCCATTCCCACAGCAATTCCTGATGAACCGTTTAATAATAAAAAAGGGAGTTGTGCAGGCAAAATATCTGGTTCTTGTTGTGAACCATCAAAATTATTTGAGTAACTTACAGTTTCTAAATCAATTTCTTCAAGAAATCCTTCATTCGCTATTGGAGCAAGGCGGGTTTCTGTATATCGCATCGCTGCTGGGGGATCGTTATCTACTGATCCAAAATTCCCGTGACCATCTAGTGTTGGATATTTAGTTGAGAAATTTTGGACTAATCTAACTAATGCATCATATACTGCTTGATCTCCGTGAGGATGATATTTACCTAGAACATCTCCTACAACTCTAGCGCACTTTCTAAAGGGCCGATCAGGTGTTAAACCTAATTCATGCATTGCAAAAAGAATTCTCCTTTGCACAGGTTTAAGCCCATCCCTAGCATCGGGTAAAGCTCTTCCAACTATTACGCTCATTGCATATTCCAGATAGGAACGTTGCATTTCTTCTTGGAGCGATATAGAAGTGAATTTTTCCTTATCCATTAAAGCGCAAAATTAAACATGCTTTAGTTAACTTAATTAAGACTAATAGGTAAAAAATTTTTTACCAGTCTTAAATATTAGGAAGATTGATTTATTTTTAATTTTGCCTTTCTTATGTCTTCTTGAAGTTGGTCATTTTTTAAAAGCTTTTCTGTTGATATTTGTAGTTTTTCACCCCATAATTGTTCTTTCCTATAATCATATTCAACATAATTCGGATTTCTAATTAAAGCTTTTTTTGCCAGTAATATTGCTGAATTAATATCTTGTATGTGTAAACATGAAGCTAGTCCTAGTAATGGTTCTGCATTTTCTTCAATATCAATAGCTTTTTCGAACAATTTAATAGATAGATTTCTTTTGTCTTTTTCAAAATAAGCTAAACCTTGATTATTTATTGCTTGCCAAAATTCAGGTTTAATTTTAATCGCTTTTTCATAAATATTTATTGCTGAAGTGTAGTTCTTTTCCATTAAAAAAATATTTCCTAATTGAAATATTGCTTTATGATTCTCAGGTGTTATCTGTAAACCTGATTGTAATGCAATCTTTGCATCTTTTAGTTTTAATTGTTTTATAAAAATATTACTTTTTGAAAAATATATTTCACTTAAATTAGGTTTGATTTTTTCTGCTTTTTTAGAGAAATTAATGCTTCTTCATATAATTTATTAGCTACTTGTGATTCAGATAAAATTAACCATAAATTTTCATCTAATTTATTAATTTGTATAGCTAATTTGGCTAGATTAAGACTCTCTTTAATTTGTCCAAAATATAAAAGTTGATATGCATTTTTACCAATAGATAAACTTTCTTTTTCTAAATTTTTTATTGTTGGTAAGTAATAATAAGGAACTAATGCGTTTAATTGATCTCCTTTTAATGAGAAATGAACTAATAAGGAAATACATAATATTTTAGTGAAATGCTTTTTCATAATCTTAATAATTTTTTAGCATTGCTTTTATGTTTCTTTTCCACATCCAAGGTTTTATTCTTTTTAGTGTTGATCCTCTCAGATTTTCTTCCCATTTCTTATCATCCCAACGTAATGAATTATTATCAAGATTCTTAATCCATTTTTTTGGAGTAGTCTCAAATGTATTGTTGTAGGGGACAGCTTTATTCCAAGGGCATATATCTTGGCAAATATCACATCCTGCAATCCATCCATTTAAATTTTTTTCAATTATTTCTGGTATTATTTTGCTTCTACTTTCTATAGTGTGATAGGAAATACATAAGTCGGATTGTATAACGAAAGGTTCTACGATTGCTTTGGTAGGGCATTGTTCTATACATTTATCACATTTACCACAAAGTGATTGATAAGGTTTATCTGGCATTAAATCTTTTGTGAGAATGATAAAACCTAAGGTAAACCATGATCCATAATTTTTGTTTATTAAATTACTGTGTTTACCGATCCAACCTAATCCTGATTCTTCGGCCCATGCTTTTTCAAGGAGAGGGGAGCTGTCAACACATATTTTCCATTTGCAATCAGGTATTTCTTCTTTTATCCATTTACTAATATTTTTTAATTTTTTGTAAATAACTTTATGATAATCTTCTGCCTGACCAAATTTTCCAACTTTATATTTTTTATTATTTTGATTTTGTTCATTTTTATAATTCAATCCAACACTTAAAACACTTTTTGCTCCTTCTAAGAGAGATTCTATGTTTTTTCTTCTTTCTGCTTCCATCCATTTCATTTCACTATGATAGTTATTTGATAACCATCTCTCTAATGCATTAGTTCTTAATTTTATTCGAGAACTTCCTGGTATTGTTGCAATTCCACAGATCGCAAAACCTTCATAAATTGCTCTTTCTTTTAGTTTTTTACTTAATTCTATTTTGTTTTGACTTGTTTTCATAATTACTTCATTATGGATAGGATTTCTTCTAAAAGGTAATATTTGAATCAAAAACTAATAAATAATTTAAATTTATTAAAAATAAATATATCCCTATTAAGTAAAAACAGTTAAATTTTTAGTAAAGTTAATGTAGCGAGAAAAATTAATTTTGGTTGAATCTGATCAAAATCAAGATTTGAACCTAGGATCTAGGCTCCAACAGGATTTAAAAAATGACCTTATAGCTGGCTTGTTAGTTGTAATCCCTTTGGCAACTACTATTTGGCTATCATCTTTAGTAAGTAAATTTGTTCTAACTTTAGTCACTTCTGTTCCTAAACAATTAAATCCATTTATTACACTCAATCCCTTATTACAAGATTTAATTAATTTAACTTTAGGTTTAACAGTTCCTTTGCTAGCAATTTTGCTTATAGGGTTAATGGCCAGAAATTTTGTAGGAAGATGGCTTCTGGAATTTGGAGAGGGTACATTATCTAAAATACCTGTAGCGGGAGCAGTTTATAAAACTCTTAAGCAATTGCTTGAAACTTTTTTAAGTAATAAATCTAACAGATTCAGAAGGGTTGTTTTAGTTGAATATCCACGTGAAGGACTATTTAGTGTAGGTTTTGTGACTGGCGCTGTTGGACCTTCTCTTCAGCCAGAAATAGAAGAAAAATTATTAAGTGTTTTTATCCCTACAGCACCTAACCCAACAACTGGTTGGTACACATTAGTTCCTGAATCTTCAGTTAAAGATCTTGATATTTCTGTAGAGGACGCTTTTAAAACAATAATTTCTGCTGGGATTGTTAATCCAGATGACAAAAATAATACAACTAATCCTACATTTTCAAAATTATTTTCTCAATTAAGAGCTTCTACTAATACTTCTTCAACTTAATATATGAATAGTAATAGATCACTTTCTAGAGAACTATCTTTAATTTCATTAGGTATTATTAAAGATAAAGGAGATTTTAAATTAAATCAGTTCCAAATAGAAGAGCTTTTTGAAGCTGCTTTAGATTCACTAATAAATCACTGTAGAGATGAGTTAGATAAATGTGAAGCAGATTTAGAAAATGCCTCACAATATATATTAGATAGTGAATTGAAAGAAGATGCTAATTCCTCTTTTTCAAATGAAAGAGATGAGTTAAAAAAAGCACTTCAAAAAATTGAATTGGTAATGAATACTCTTGCAGTTATTTTAGATTTTCCAAAATTAGTAGTTTCTAGCAATCAAATTGATATTAGAGAAGATGTTAATGAAAGGATTTTACACATAACAAAAAACATAAAAATTATTGATGCTGAAATTGACGAAGTAATGGATGGTTGGAGATTAAAAAGGTTGCCTAGGATTGATCGTGACATTTTGCGTTTAGCTTATGTAGATATTAATTTTTTAAACACTCCTGTAGCAGTAGCTTGTGATGAGGCAGTAAATTTAGCTAATAAATATAGTGATACTCAAGGTAGAAAGATGATAAATGGAGTTTTAAGGAGATTGCAAAAAGTTAACTTGCAATGATTATTTGATAAAAATAAATAGTATTTTAGAATTTAATTAATATAAGATCTAAAAATATTTAATGACTGATTCTGATAATTCTCGAGAATGGGCTTCACAAGCTTATGCAATTCTAAAAAAACAACAAGCGGAGCAAAAAGAAGCTGAACAAAAAGAAGCTCAACAAAAAGAAGCTCAACAAAAAGAAGCTCAACAAAAGGAAGCTCAACAAAAAGAAGCTCAACAAAAGGAAGCTCAACAAAAGGAAGCCTTTTCTGATACTTCAAACTTAAAAAATACTCCCCTAAGCTTTACGAATGATAATGAAGTTGAACTTGGAGAATTTGATGATGATTTTACTTGGTCAGCCATGGTCTTGGCTGCTCAAGGAAAAAAAATAAATCAAATATCAATTGATGAAATTGATTGGTTAACTAAATTAAGAAGGGGTTTAGAAGCAACGAGAAGAGGTTTTGTTACAGAATTATTGGACAAACTAGGAGATGATCCTCTTACTCCAGAATCTCTTGATGATTTAGAAACCCTATTAATAAGAGCTGATGTAGGAATTGATTCAACGGATAAGGTAATTTCATCTCTTAGAAAAAAATTAAATGAAGAAGTTGTTGGGGGAGAAGAGGGAATTAAATTTCTCAAGGAAGAATTAAGGTTAATTATTGATAAACCAATAAAAAGTTCTGGTAAAAATCTTTTAGTTCCTGAAAAAGGCAAGTTTAATGTTTGGTTATTAGTTGGAGTTAATGGGGTTGGTAAAACTACAACTTTAGGAAAATTAGCTTATTTATCATCAAGAAGTAATTATAAAACTTTGATAGCCGCTGCGGATACTTTTAGAGCAGCAGCAGTAGAGCAATTAAAGGTATGGGGCGAAAGGAGTAATGTTGATGTAATTTCCAATCAATCAACAAATGCTGATCCAGCAGCTGTGGTTTTTGATGCTATTAATTCAGCAAAAAAAAGGAATTGCGATTTATTACTCGTTGATACTGCAGGTAGATTGCAAACAAAGAATAATTTGATGGATGAATTATCAAAAATAAAAAGAATTATTGATAAAAAGGTTCCTGATGCAATAGTTGAATCATTATTAGTGCTGGATGCAAGTCAAGGTCAAAATGGTTTAAAGCAAGCAAAAAGTTTTGCAAAATCAGCAAATTTAAGTGGCGCCATTATTACGAAATTAGATGGTTCTTCAAGAGGTGGGGTTTCTTTAGCTGTTTCTGCAGAAGTTAATCTACCTATAAGATTTATTGGTGCTGGAGAGGGAATAAAAGATTTAAGACCTTTTAACAGTTTTGAATTTGTGGAAGCTTTGCTTGCAGATAGATAAATATTTAATTAATTTTTTTTAAAATTATAATTTTAATGTTAAAACATAGCTATATATTTTATTGATTTTGCTTAATAATCAAAAAGACAAATTATTTTCTAAAAAAGTTATAGAAACATTTTTAGAAAATGAATATAAATCATCAATTAAAAAAAACGATAAATTTTCCGAACTTGCATTTTCAATTGCATATTATTTAAAATCTTTTTCTAATATAAAAAAATTATTAGATTATATATGTTTAATTTTTAAACATATTTTTGATCAAACATTAATTATAATTATCCCATTAAATGAAAAAGGAGAAATATGGAATGAAAATATCAGAATTTCAGCAAATATAGAATTTTTGCAAGTTGAAATAGCAATTAATAGTTTTCTTAAAAAGTTTAATTTCTCTAAAAATTTCAAACTAAAGGAAATTGAAACTTTTGAACAAGCTTTAAAAAATAATTTTAAGGAATATAATATTGAATCTGAAAAAATTTTATCTAGAGGAAAATGTAGAGGATTTATTTATATATTTAAAAACTTAATTTCAAACAAGACTATTTCGGATGATCAAATTTTTAATTTTATTAAAAATTGTCTTGCTATTGGGTTAGAAAATTATTGGTTAATAAAAACTAAAAAAAGGCATGAGAATTTAGATAGAGAAATTTCTACTGGAGCTGAAATACAATCGCAATTATTACCTGATTTTTGCCCAACAATTTTTGGCGTAGACTTAGCTGCTCATTGTAGGCCTGCTCTTCAATTAGGGGGAGATTATTTTGACTTTATGTCTTTGAAGCCTAATTTCTCAGATAAGAGACAAGAAAAATCTAAATGGGCTTTAGTAATAGGTGATGTTATGGGAAAAGGTATTCCGGCTGGTCTTCTAATGACTATGTTAAGAGGGATGTTGCGTGCAGAGGTTTTGACAGGATTACCTCCAGATAGAATTTTGCATGATTTAAACCAGTTGGCAATTAATGATTTAGATCAATCTCATCGATTTGTAACATTGTTTTATTCAGATTATGATCCTAGGACAAAGAAATTGAGGTATTCTAATGCTGCTCATAATCCGCCGTTGCTTTGGAAAAATTCTGAGCAGAAAATTATAAAGTTAGATACTGAAGGATTTGTTCTTGGATTACAAAAAGATGCTGAGTATAAGTGTGGCGAAATTAAGCTTAATGCCAATGATTTAATTCTTTACTATACAGATGGAGTAACTGATACTTCAAATGCTTTAGGAAAAAGGTTTGATGAGGAAAGGTTAATTAAAATACTTTCAAAATTATGTAAACAATCTTATTCATCTCAGGAAATTCTCAATAAAATTTTTAAAAAATTAGATGACTTTACAGGTCAAAATAGACATTTAGAAGATGATGCTTCTATTGTAGTTTTTCAATTGAGGTAGATATTTTTTGTCACATATATAAAAAAATGCTTTATTAGTAGTAACTAAAGTTTTAGATTGATATGTCAAAAGTTTGGAGTAAAAGATTTGATAGTAGTCTTAATCTTTTTATTGAAAAGTTTAATGCTTCAATTTGTTTTGATAAGAAATTAATTTTAGAAGATATAGAGTGTTCTATCGCGCATGCAAAAATGCTTGGGCATACCCAAGTTATCTCTTCGCAAGAAGCTTTAAAGATAATTAGTGGCTTAGAGAATATTAAAAATGAATTCTTGGAAGGTAAATTTTCCCCTGGTGCTCCTTCTGAAGATATTCACTATTGTATTGAGGAAAAACTTATTAAATTAATTGGTGAGACTGGAAAGAAATTACATACAGGTAGAAGTAGAAATGATCAAGTAGGTACAGATTTAAGATTATGGTTAAGAAAAGAGATTGATAATCTTGATCTATTAATTATTGATTTGCAAAAAGCATTATTTAATATTGCAAAAGCAAATGTTTATACTTTAATTCCAGGTTATACACATATGCAAAGAGCACAACCCTTATCTCTAGCGCATCATATGTTGGCATATTTGGAAATGTTCCAACGAGATCGAGAAAGGCTCAAAGAAGTTAGATCTAGAGTCAACACCTCTCCATTAGGGGCTGCAGCATTAGCCGGTACAAAAATTAAAATAGATAGAAACTTCACGGCTGAGGAATTAGGTTTTGAAAAAATTTATAAAAACAGTATTGATGCCGTAAGTGATAGAGATTTTTGTGTTGAATTTGTTTCAGCGTCAGCTTTAGTAATGTCTCATTTAAGTAAGATTTCCGAGGAAATTATTTTATGGGTTACTGATGAATTTTCTTTTGCAAAATTAACTGATAAATGTGCCACAGGTAGCAGCTTAATGCCTCAGAAAAAAAATCCAGATGTTCCAGAATTAATCAGAGGCAAGACAGGAAGAGTTTATGGACATTTACAAGCATTATTAACCATGATAAAGGGCGTTCCCCTTTCATATAATAAGGATTTTCAAGAAGATAAAGAACCTATCTTTGATACCGTAGAGACTACCTCATCTTGTATTCAAGCAATGACTATATTAATAAGTGAGGGTATTGAATTTAATGTTGATAATTTAGCTGATTCGGTGGAGAATGACTTCTCAAATGCAACTGATTTAGCAGATTATTTAGTAGGCAAAAATGTTCCCTTTAGGACTGCTTACCAAGTGGTTGGTGAAATAGTAAAGTATTGCTTAAAAAGAAAAATTTTATTTAAAAACCTTAGAATTGATGAACTTAAAAAATTTCATAATAAATTTGAAGAAGATATTTTTGAAAACATTCATCCAATTAATGTTGTTAAATCCAGAATTAGTAAAGGTGGAACAGGTTTCGTTCAAGTGGAGATTGAGATAAAGAATTGGCAAAAAAAATTGTTACTTTGATGAATCGAGATTAATTTTCTACAACAAGGGTATTTATTGCAGTAGAATAATAGAGTAACGTTATAAAACTACTGTTTTGTGGTTTTTTTAATTTTGGTTAATTTAAAGTTGAGTTTCAAGTGAGTATTTTTGTTGGCAATTTGCCTTTTCGCGCAGAGCGAGAAGATGTATTACAGTTATTTACCCCTTTTGGTGAAGTGATAAATTGTTCTCTTCCTTTAGAAAGAGATACAGGGAGAAAAAGAGGATTTGCATTTGTTGAGATGGCAGATGAGGCAATTGAGTCAACAGCTATTGAAGGTTTGCAAGGCACTGAACTAATGGGTAGGCCATTAAGAATTAATAAAGCAGAGCCACGAGGTGGTGGCGGTGGAGGATCTCGCAGGGGAGGACGTGGCGGTGGCTACGGCGGCGGCTACGGCGGCGGTAATAATGGCGGTGGCTACGGCGGTGGCTACGGCGGTGGCTACGGCGGTGGTAATAATGGCGGTGGCTCAAATTATACTAATAAATCTTCTGGTGCAGATGGCTGGGAAGATAGAAGCTATGGTAACTCCACGGAAAACTCAGAATATGAAAGTGGTAGAAGTAGAAGACGAAGAGGGGTTTCTAATGATGAAGGTATATCTAATGATGACAGTTAGTATCCTATTTTTTCCAATTTAGATGTTAATTCTATGAGATAAGCAATATTTAATTCTTTTTTGATTGATTTAGTAGAAATCTGATTTCTCCAGATTTTTGCTTTTGGGATTCCTTCAACTAAATTTATTAGATGTTTACAAATATCCCAAGTTTTACCTCCATTTTTTAAATGGTTTTCTATGTAAGGTATTAAGGAAAATATTATTTTTGATGCAGTTTTAGCTTTTGTGTTTAAGCCATAAATTTTTTGGTCAATTTCAGACCACCTTAATGGGTGTTTATAAATAGATCTACCAATCATCACTCCATCAAAATCATTTAATGCATTTATACATTGTTCTATATTTGTAATACCACCATTGATTTCAATGATTAAATTAGGATTTGACTTCTTTAATTTTCTAACCATTTCATAATTAAGTGGGGGTATAGTCCTGTTTTGTTTTGGATTTAAACCCTTTAATATTGCTTTTCTTGCATGAATTGTAAATCTATCTGCACCAGCATTAGCTATTTGTTTTACGAAATTGTCTAAATTATAGAAACTATCTACTTCATCAACTCCGATTCTGTGTTTTATTGTTATTGGTAAATTGCAACTGTTTTTTAGTGATTCTATGCATTGTGCAACTTTTTCAGGTTCTTTCATAAGTGATGCCCCAAAGTTTCCTGAACAGACTCTTGGACTTGGACACCCTACATTAAAGTTGATTTCGTCATACCCCCAATCTTCTGCCATTTGGGCTGCTTCTTTTAGTATCTGAGGATTGTCTCCACACCTAGAACAATGATATTCAGTTCTTGGTACAATTAATTTAAAATCAACCTTTGTTTCTATAGAGCCTTTAATTGAATCCCAAAAACTTGGCCAGCCTGTACCACTATCATAT
>QCJI01000026.1 GCA_003216135.1 Prochlorococcus sp. AG-409-A22
GACAATTACTTTTTTGTTGGAATATCTCTTAAAAAAATCAGGAAAAAAGACTGCATTATTTGGAACCTTGTTCAATAGATGGTCTGGCTTTTCTGAGGTGGCTTCTCATACGACTGATTTCGCGGATAAACTTCAAAGGAAATTAAATGCTGCAGTTGAGGCAGAATCTGAATTCGCGATATTAGAAGTAAGTTCTCATTCTATTGCTCAAAACAGGATATCAGGCTGCGAATTTGAGGCGGCTATTTTTACTAATTTAACTCAAGATCATCTTGATTATCACTCAGATATGGAATCTTATTTTCAAACAAAAAGAAAATTATTTTTCCCACCTTACTTAACAGAAAAAAAAGGAATTTCTGTTTTGAATATTGATGACCTTTGGATATCTAAATTATCATTTGATCTTGAGAAAAGATCTGCATTAGTATCTACAAAGATTGACAAGAGTGAATTTAAAAATGATGATTTTTTTTACGTAACAGATAAAAAATTTACTGCAAGTGGTTCCACCTGTATTTTTCATACACCTAAGGAAAAAATTAAACTTTTTGTGCCACTGGTTGGTGAATTTAATTTAATGAATGCGATTCAAGCAATAACAATTTTGTATAAACTTAATTTCTCTTTAAAAGAGTTATCAAAATTAATACAATCTTTTCCTGGAGCTCCTGGAAGAATGGAAAAAATAGAAATTGATAATAATGACGTTTCAGGGCCACTTCCCACAGTAATTATTGATTATGCCCACACACCTGATGGATTAAAAAAAGTTTTGAAATCAATAAAAAGACTTTGTGAAGGGAAACTTATAACTGTTTTTGGCTGTGGTGGTGATCGAGATCGTAGTAAAAGGCCTTTAATGGGATCAATAGCTGAACAGTTTTCTGATCATTTGTACATTACATCAGATAATCCAAGATCAGAAGAACCTCAAAATATAGTAAATGATATTTTGATGGGTATAGAAAAAAGAGAAAAAATAACAATTGAGATTGATAGATTTAAAGCAATAAATGAATCTATTAAATTTGCCAATAAAGAAGATATTGTTTTAATTGCAGGAAAAGGCCATGAAGACTATCAAATTCTCAATGATAAAGTGATTGATTTTGATGATAGAAAAATAGCTTATAAATTATTACAAGAAAAAAGTAAATCTAAATAAAATTTCCTAATCAAATAAGAAAGATCTTTACGCAAATCACAAGAAAAGTTTCTTAGAATCTATGAAGTTATTTTTGATAATATGAAAGGGTTAGCCTTAGTTGCAGGCGCAGGTGGAATTGGAACGCAACTAGCTAAAGATCTGAGTGAAAGTGAAAAAGGTTTAGATGTTGTTTTGTGTGGAAGAAAAAGTGAATTTAATTCTTTTTGGGAATTAGATATAGAGGATTCTCAATCACTTTTGCAGTTGAAAAATAAAATATCAAATCATCCTTCAAAATTAAGATTAGTTATTAATGCTACAGGGAGACTTCATAGTGATTCTCTTAAACCAGAAAAAAGATTACAACATCTTGATAAAAAAAATATGATGGAAAGTTTTTCAATAAATGCTTTTTCTCCTATCTTATTAGCTAAAACTATTGAAGAATTTATACCAAAAGATAGTGAGTTTAATTTTGCGAGTATAAGTGCAAGAGTGGGTAGCATCGGTGATAATCAAACTGGTGGGTGGTATTCATATAGAGCTGCAAAATCTGCGCAAAATCAGTTTTTCAAATCTTTAAGTATAGAGTGGGCTAGACGTTTTCCAAAAGCTACTATTTCGTTACTTCATCCAGGAACAGTAGATACTGATTTATCTAGACCTTTTCATAAGTTTGTTCCAGCACATAAATTATTTAGTACAGAAAAATCAGCCCAATTTTTGATCAATAATATTAAAAATCAATCTCCCGCATCTACTGGAAAATTTTTTGCATGGGACAGCTCGGAAATACCTTGGTAAATTAAATTTTATCTTTATATCAATAGAGCTTTAAGTCAATATTTTTTTTATTTCTTTAGAAAGTAAATCAATCTCAGCTTCTGTAGACATTTGATGTACGCATGCTCTAAACCATTTTGGATCTTCTAAAACTCTAATCCAAATTTTTTTTTCTCCAAGTTTCTTCACAAATTTTTCCTTATCTTCAATATTCTCGATATTAAAACTAACTATCCCATTTAAGTATTTTTTTTCTAAAACTAATTCAATTTCTTTTAATTGATTTAATTTATCCCAAAGTGTTTCACTTAATCTCTTTATCTTTTCGCTTTTTTCTTTTTCATTAAAGTCTTTATCCAAAAGATCTAAAGAAGTCCGCAGCCCTGCAAGTAAAGGGATACAAGAGGTAGCTACTTCAAACTTCCTTGCATCATCATGAAAAAGATTATCTGAAGGCTCATATATCCCTTGTTCTTTTTTTAATGATTTCCAACCAATTATTGTTGGATCTGTTTCATGAATAAATCTATCTGAGACATAAATGGCTCCAAGTCCTTCTGGACCACATGCCCATTTATGAGAAGTTATTGAATATAAATCAGAATAAAAAACTTCTTCTTCAATGTTTATGTGCCCAAAGGTTTGAGCACCATCAATAAGTAGATAAGAATTTTCTCGATTATTTTTTAATTCGCTAGAAATTTGTTTTAAAGGAATTTTATATCCAAAGTTCCATAAAATATGAGAAATAATTAGGATCTTAGTCTTACTATTTAGATTTTTCAAAATCTCTAAAATTATATTTTCGTCGTTTAGATTTTTAATTTTCTGGATTGGTAAAATTTTGAATATTAATTTATTTCTTCTGCAAAATTCTCGACTTGCAGCTACTACTCCAGGATGTTCACAGTCACTTATTAACAGCTCTTCTCCCTCTTCTACTTTTATGCCCCAAAAAGGCAAAATCATCCCAGAAGAGATATTCTCAGTTAAAGCTACATTCTTTGAATTGACACCTAATTTCTTCGCAATGATTTTTTTTGTGGTCAATATTTCTTTGTAAATAAAAGGCCACATATCATTGGTAAATGGTCCTAAGTCTTGGATAATTTCCCAAGTTTTAACTATTGCTTCAAGAGAAGATTTTGGCAATGGTCCTTGACCACCATAGTTGAAGTAATACTTATTTTTTAATGCTGGTATTTGATCTCTTAGATTATTTCTCATGGAAAATTTAAATTAAATTATTAGACTTTTGAATTTTTTTAAATATTGCCTACTAAAGTTACTGTTCTAAATTCAATATCTTCAATAACTTTCCAAGGTTCAGCACTCCTTTCTGCAAATTCTAAATTTTTAAAACCTAGTTCTTTAAAATCACTTAGAAATTCTGGCTCATACCATGCTCCACTTATACATCCTGTCCATAGATCATGATTATTTTGCAATCTTAAAGGAACTTTTTTGTTAGAGACAATATCGCTAATTGCAATTCTTCCATTATCGTTTAAAACTCTTTTTATATTTCTTAGCAGGTTCTTTCTAGATTCTGGACTTACCAAGTTTAAAACACAATTACTTAAAATAATATCAACTGATTTGTCTGCGATTAATGGATTTAAATCTTTATCTAATTCATCGAGTTTTTCAATTGATCCTTCTAGAAATTCTGTATTTTTGAAACCTATATTATTTGTAACTTCTTTAGAGGCTGATCTAGATAAAGAAAGCATGTCAGGATTCTGATCAACTCCAATTACTTTCCCTTCTTTTCCAACAATTTGGGCACAAATAAAAGCATTTTTGCCACTACCACTTCCAAGATCTAAGACAATATCATTTTTTTGAACATATTTTGTTGGATCACCACATCCATAGTCTCTTTCTATAACCTCTTGAGGAATTGCTTCAAGTAAAACGGGATTAAACCCAACTGGTGTACAAAGACAACTCTCTTTTTCTAATGCGGCTGAGCCATATCTTTCTTGAATAGCATCTTTATGATCGAAATTACTAGATGCTTCATTCGATGGATTATTATTACAGCAATTTTCGGACATGTTTTTAAAGGACTCTCGATAAATATAGCCAAAAAAAAAGCCCCTTAATCTAGGGGCTTTTACTTTATTAATTAAATTATTTAGTGTAGTTCACACCTCTATAATTTAATTCTGCTTTTTCATTACTTGAAGAAGCGTCTTCTATTCTGTTTGAATATACGTTTCTTCTGTAGGTAAGTTCAACGAATTGCTTTTCAGCAGCTTCTTTGTTTTGAACGTAGCTTTTACCTCTGTAAGTTAAAGTAGTCATGGTTCGATTTAACAACACGGCCATCCCCCGTTCCATGGTATGACTCGGACTGCGCCCTTAAAATAGGGTGAACGAAAAAGTAGCAATTGCTACATAGTTATTATATACACTTTTTTGTAGTCATGTAAATAGTTTACAGCTAGAAACAAATTTTTAATTTTTTGTTAATTATTATCTTAGGTAAATTTTATTTTGAATAGTCTCCACAAGGGATTATGTTTATATTTGGCTTAAGCTTTACGAAATCAATTTTTATTTATGACGGGTTTTTTATATTTTTTGGGTAATACTTTGAGATGGCCTGCCCTAAAGCCAAAAGAGTTTTTCTCTTTACATGCATATTTTTCAATTATTTATTTGATAACTTTTATTCTGAGTACAAATCACGTTGATCAGTCTAATTTAGTTTTTACTTTAGGTATTTTAGCCCCTCTCTTGATAGCTATTGGTCAAGGTCTTCCTATAGATTGTTTGGATCTTAAGTCTTCTTTGTTGAAGGAATCAAAGGGTCAATAATGAAATTTTATTCTAATTTTTATAGAACCTGAACAACTTCGCTGATTTCAGGAATCATTTCTTTTAACTTTCTTTCAATACCCATTTTTAATGTCATAGTACTACTTGGGCAACTACCACAGGCTCCTTGCAGTCTTACTTTTACAATGGGACCATCGATTTCTGCAATTTCTACGTTCCCTCCATCGGATATTAAAAAAGGTCTAAGTTCATCAAGGACTTTTTCTACATTTTCATTAGTAAGTGCAAGTGTTTCAGTACTCATGATTTTGAATTAACTTTATAATAAGACTATAAAGGAATTTGATTAATTGCAAAAATATAGTTTTCTATTGTGACTTCTGTTCAAACTATAAAAGAGAATAATCACTATGACGCAGTTTTAGTTGGCGCAGGAATAATGAGTGGGACTTTAGCCTTGCTACTAGCAGAAGTGTTACCTGATATAAAAATACTAATTATAGAAAAATTAAATTCTCCAGGTAGCGAAAGTACTGGAGCTTTTAATAATGCAGGAACTGGACATGCTGCTAATTGTGAATTGAATTACACTCCTATTGATGAAAAAGGAAACATAATTATAGATAAAGCTCTTTCTATAAATCGTTCATTTGAGAATTCAATGTCCTTATGGGCTTCCTTGTATGCAGCAGGGAAAATTGATATTAAAAAGTTTTTAAAATTTATTCCACATATTAGTTTTGTTTCTGGGAAGGAAAATATTTCTTTTTTAAAAAAAAGATATCAGGCAATGGCTAATAATCCTGAGTTTAAAGATATGGAATTTACTTCATCTTTTGGTCAAATTTCATCATGGGCTAGTCTTATTACAAAAGATAGAAATCCATTAAATGAAATTGCTGCTACTAGGGTAGAAAGAGGAACGGACATTAACTTTGAGGCCCTGACTAAGGAATACTTATCATTCGTTTCTAAAAATAAAAATGTTGAACTTAGGTATAAAACAGAATTAAAAGATTTAAAAAAAATTGATCAAAAACAATGGGAATTAGAACTGAGTCTCAATGGAAGAAAAATCTCTGTCAGAACAGCTTTTGTTTTTCTTGGTGCTGGTGGAAAAACAATAAATTATTTGCAAAAATCAAAAATTCCAGAGGCAAATAATTATGGAGGATTTCCAGTGAGTGGTAAATGGCTTATTTGCGAAGAAAAATCTCTAACAGAAAAACACAATGCAAAAGTTTATGGTAAGGCTGATATTGGTTCGCCACCAATGTCTGTTCCTCATTTGGATACTAGGTGGATTGATGGTAAAAGACTTCTTCTCTTTGGACCTTTTGCTGGCTTTACAACAAAATTTCTAAAGGAAGGGTCTTACTTTGATTTATTTAATTCTATTAAAAAAAATAATATAGTTTCTATGTTAGACGTTGGGTTTAAAAATAATGATCTGATTAATTATCTGATTTCGCAATCACTAAAGAATCATAACTCAAGAGTTGATAACTTAAAAAATATGATGCCATCAGCAGATCCATCTAACTGGTATTTAAAGAATGCCGGACAAAGAGTCCAAATAATAAAAAAGACAAATAAGGGAGGTTCTTTGAAATTTGGAACTGAGATAGTGACTTCATCTGATGGATCATTATCGGCACTTTTGGGAGCTTCTCCTGGAGCAAGTACTGCAGTTTCAATAATGGTTAAAGTTCTAACAAGATCTTGTTTATTTTTAAATGACAAAATTAACCTTCAGAAGAAAATTAATGATTTGATTTATCAATCTCACTTGACATATGAAAGTGATAAAGATTTTCTAATAAACATCAAAAAAATAAACAATTCTATTTTAGGTTTCCATCGAGAATTCTAATTAGCTAATATTAGTCAAGATGACATCAGAGGAGTAGTTATTTTATTTAATGACTGATATATCCGTTTCAAAAATAAGGAATTTTTGCATAATAGCTCATATCGATCATGGTAAATCTACTCTTGCAGATAGATTGCTTCAAGATACTGGCACTGTTCAGCAAAGGGATATGCAAGAACAATTTTTGGATAGTATGGATCTTGAAAGAGAGAGGGGAATAACTATCAAATTACAAGCCGCGAGGATGAAATATAAGGCAGACGATGCGCAAGAATATGTTTTGAACTTAATAGATACTCCAGGACATGTTGATTTCTCTTATGAGGTAAGTAGATCTTTGCAGGCTTGTGAAGGTGCTTTATTAGTCGTTGATGCAAGTCAGGGCGTCGAAGCTCAAACTCTAGCTAATGTTTATCTTGCTCTTGAAAATAATCTTGAAATAATCCCTGTTTTAAATAAAGTTGATTTGCCCGGGGCTGATGCTGAAAAAATAAAACAAGAAATTGAAGAGATTATAGGATTAGATACATCTAATGCAATAAATTGTTCAGCAAAAACTGGATTAGGAATTAAAGATATTTTAGAAGCAATTGTTAAAAGAGTACCACCACCTAAAGATGAAATAAAGTTGGCTACTAAGGCACTGATTTTTGATTCTTATTATGATCCTTATAGGGGAGTGATTGTTTATTTCAGAGTAATATCAGGTGCAATTAATAAAAGAGACAGAATATTACTAATGGCTAGTAAAAAGAACTATGAACTTGATGAAATTGGAATAATGGCTCCTGATCAGCAGCAAGTTAATGAATTGCATTCAGGAGAGGTAGGATATTTAGCTGCATCAATTAAATCAGTTGCTGATGCGAGAGTGGGAGATACAATTACTCTTTTTAATTCACCTGCCAATGATCCCTTGCCTGGTTATAAAACAGCAAACCCCATGGTTTTTTGTGGGTTGTTCCCAACTGATGCAGATCAGTTCCCAGATTTAAGAGTATCACTTGAGAAATTACAATTATCTGATGCTGCTCTTAAATATGAGCCTGAGACTAGCAGTGCAATGGGCTTTGGATTTAGATGTGGATTCTTAGGACTTCTTCATATGGAGATTGTTCAAGAACGATTGGAGAGAGAATATGATTTGGATCTAATCGTAACCGCACCATCAGTTATCTATAAGGTTAATTTAAATCAACAGGAACATATCTTTATTGATAATCCTTCTACTATCCCAGATCCTCAGCTAAGAGAATCAATAGAAGAACCATATGTAAAAATGGAAATTTATGCTCCAAATGAATTTAATGGAACTTTAATGGGTTTATGCCAAGAAAGAAGAGGTGTTTTTATTGATATGAAATACATAACAACTGATAGGGTGACTCTGATTTATGAAATTCCCTTGGCGGAAGTCGTTACAGACTTTTTTGATCAGATGAAAAGTAGAACTCAAGGTTATGCATCAATGGAATATCATTTAATTGGCTATAGAAAAAATGAACTTGTTAGATTAGATGTCCTTATAAATTCTGAAAGAGCAGATCCTTTAACTTCTATTGTTCATAAAGATAAGGCTTATGGAATTGGTAGAAGTTTAGTCGAGAAATTAAAAGAACTTATTCCAAAACAACAATTTAAAATACCTATTCAGGCATCTATTGGTAGTCGAATAATCGCTAGTGAAAGTATAAGCGCCTTGAGAAAAGATGTTTTATCTAAATGTTACGGAGGAGATATTTCAAGGAAAAAGAAACTGTTAAAGAAACAAGCCAAAGGTAAAAAAAGGATGAAGGCAATGGGTAAGGTAGAGGTACCTCAAGAAGCTTTTATGGCAGTTCTGAAATTAAATCAGTAATCTCTTAAATTAACAATTAAAAGCTATTATTTTTTTAAGAATTAGGTATATTTTATTTGAATCTATTCTTAGAAAGATTGTGGATATAAATTCATCCAATCGCGTAGGTCAAAATATTAGAAAAACAGGCTTTTTAATAGTACTTTTTTATCTTCTTATAGTTTTAATTATGAAATTTTTAGAAGTAAATAATTGGTTTGGTTATTCATTCTCAGGTTTGAGTAGTGATATTTTTGCTCCCCCTTCTATAGAGCATTTATGCGGCACTGATAGATTAGGAAGAGACGTCTGTTTTAGGACTTTGCAAGGCTCTTCCTTGGCAATAGAGGTTGTATTCCTTGCTATTTTTTTTGCATTAATTTTGGGTTTACCATTGGGATTATTGAGTGGATATTTTGGAGGTGTATTTGATAAATTATTGTCATTAATTATGGATACTATTTTTTCAATCCCTGTAATTTTGCTTTCAGTTGTTGTTGCTTTTGTATTAGGTAAGGGCATTCTCAACGCTGCTTTAGCTTTATGCATAGTTTACTCTCCCCAATATTTTAGATTAATTAGGAATCAGACAATATTGGTTAAATCTGAAACTTATGTAGAGGCAGCTAGAGTTTCAGGAGCTGATCTTAAAACAATTATTTTTAAATATATTCTCCCTAATGTAATAACTCCTTTACCTATAGTACTCACTTTAAATGCTGCTGATGCTGTTTTGGTTTTAGGTAGTTTAGGCTTCTTGGGCCTTGGTGTTCCAGCAGATATTCCAGAATGGGGTAGTGATTTAAATCTTGCTCTTGCAGCTCTGCCTACTGGTATATGGTGGACGGCTTTTTTCCCAGGATTAGCAATGTTCTTTTTAGTATTAGGGCTTTCTTTTATTGGAGAGGAACTAGAAAGCATCTTTGAAAAGTAAAATAATTTAAAGATTAATTACTTGTAAATGCTTCAAACTCGCCTCCTGCATTTAACTTTGGATATTTTTTGCCAGATTTTTTGTATATAGAAGCTAATTCTGGATAACTCCATTCAAATAAAGTTTTTTGATATTCATTTTCATTTAAACCTTCTCCATTTTTAGGAAGTTTCCCCTTGCTTTTTCTCTGGCGAATAGCTTCAAATAATAATATAGAAGCTGCTACTGAAACATTTAAAGATTGAACCATCCCTCTCATAGGGATAAAAATCGATTGGTCAACCATTGATATGAGTTCATCACTTAATCCCCATTTTTCTGCTCCTAAAACAAAACATGTATTTTCAGAATAATCAAAATTTCTATAATCAATAGATTCATGATTAAGAGTAGTGCCATATAATTTAAAACCCTTTTGCTTTAATTCATATATAGCGCTGATGGGACTTTCATGAGTATTTAAGTTGACCCATTTTTGACTGCCTTGGGCAGTGCTATTGAAAGTTTTAACTATATTTTTTTTGCTAATAAAATTTGCTTCAAAAACTCCTGCTGCATCGCATGTCCTCAATATCGCGGATAAATTATGAGGTTTATTTACATCCTCTACTAAAACAGTTAAGTTTTTCATCCGGCAATTTAAAACATTTTTGATTCGCTCAAATCTTCTGGGCAAAATTGTCATTAAAATGTTTTAATAATTTCTTTAATTATATTCAATTCATAAAATATTATTCAATAATACAGATAATAGTCTTAATTAATTTTTTTTTAGTAACGATAATTAGAATTCTTGGATTAATTATTTAAAACTCTAGTTTATACTTATTATGTAATTTAATATTGACCAAATGGCTTACATAGAATGGGATTACACAGTTATAACAAGTATGGTTGAAAATCAAGGTTGGAATTTACCGGAGCGCAACTCGAAAGAATGGAATAGATTTAATGATGAACTAGGAGAAAAAATGAGAGGGGTTGGGCTTGTGTTTGAAAAATATTGTAAATTTACTCCGGATGTAGGTGAAGGTGTTCATCTTTTAGATGAATAACTCTTCTAAAAACTTAAACCATTGATGTATCCCTTAATCAATGGTTTATTAATATCTAAGATAAAGTACTTTTACCAAATTAGAACCAGCAATTATTAAGGCTTTATAAAGCTTCTATGGAAAATTCTTATTACAAAGAAATTAGTTTGTATTTTTTCTAATCGGCCACAAATAACTTATTTAAATTTTATATTTAAATAAAAAATATGAAAAATAAATTAACTTTTTTATTCGACGGAGGATGCCCACTTTGTTTAAGAGAGACTAAGTTTTTAAAAAACAAAGATATTTCGAATCAAATTAGATTTATAGATATTAATAGTGAAGATTATAATCCAAATTTATTTAATGAAATTTCATATGCAGAAGCGATGTCCAACCTACATGGGATATTGGAAAATGGTGAAATAATTAGAGGCTTGGATGTCCTTGCATTTTCATATGAATTAATTGGTTTAGGATGGGTTTATTATCCTTTAAAATCCAAAATTTTATCACCAGTTTTGAGGTTAGTTTATCGATATTGGGCAAAATATAGGCTTCAAATTACAGGAAGATCAAATATAAAGAAACTTTGCACCTCTGAATGTGAGAAATAAGATATGTCAAAGTTTGATTTAGATAGAATCATCGAGATGTGTTGGGAAGATAGAACTCCTTTTGAAGCTATTACCTATCAATTTGGTTTAAAGGAGGAAGATACTATAAAAATTATGCGCAGAAATCTAAAACCTAAATCATTCAGAGTTTGGAGACAAAGAGTTTCAGGAAGGAATACTAAACATATGGCGCTTAAGAATTCAACTAGATTTAAATCCACTCACAAAAGAAAATTATAAATTTTTGAAAAATTAAGAGAATATTATATTATTACGAAATATTACGAGCAGATGTTAAGTTATCTTTGTTGAAATTTAAAAATGAACATTGGTGCTCTATTTCTGAAAATTAATTTAACAGGAATAATCACTTTCTACGAATTGGATTGGGTAACTAAAAATCAGTCTGATTTTACAAGATTGGAGAAATCTATTGCAATTAAATTAGGAAGAATGATTGACTCAGGTTCTATAAACATTGGTTGCCGTTTAAAAGCTTAATTTAGGATTACATTGCTAATGAAAAATCAAGAAGAAAAAAAAATATTCTTTCGAGAAAGACTTCATTCTTTGAATATCTTTATATTTTTAGGATTTAATTTATCTCTTATATCTATACTTGGTTTGTTTTGGTTCAAATCTTCAATGGATAATCTATTTTAAAAATTTCAATTATTAGTATATTTAAAATATCTTCAAAAAATAAATTATATTTTGGCCATTGGATTTCTTCAAAGAAAAGCATCTTGGGAAACTCTATTAAAGGTAAGTTCTGGAATTTTTGCAGACCAAGCCCTTGAGAAGGTTTTAAAAAGCTACCAATTTAATTCTTTAGATATAGCATTTATTACTGAATTATCATTTGGATGCATAAGATATAGGAAGTTTCTTGATCGTTGGATAGATCACCTATCAAAAATTCCTCATCAAAAGCAACCTCCAAAATTAAGATGGCTTTTACATATCGGTTTATATCAATTATTAAAAATGGATAAAATTCCAGTTTCTGCGGCTATCTCGACAACTGTGGAGGTAGCCAAAAAAACTGATTTGAGGGGGTTGAAGGGTACTGTAAATGCAATTTTAAGAAATGCAGTTAGAAAAATAGAAAAAGAAAATTTACCCAAAATATCTTCTGATGCTATAGAGAGAATCGCATATCTTGAATCATTACCTTTATGGCTTGTTAATGAACTTATTAATTGGTTTGGAATTGAAGATGCCGAAAATATTGCTAAGGCATTTAATAAAAAACCTTCTATTGATTTAAGGATCAACCCAATAAAAACTAATTTAGATATTTTTCTGAAAGTACTTCATGAAAATAACATTAATGCTGAACCAATCAAGAACTTAAAAAATGGAATCACCTTAATTTCTAATCCAAGGTCAATTAAGAATTTGCCTGGATATGGTGATGGGTTTTGGACAATCCAAGATAGATCTTCTCAGTGGGTAGCCCCTCTTTTAAATCCCAAAAAAGGTGAAAAGATATTAGATGCTTGTGCAGCTCCAGGAAGTAAATCTACCCATTTAGCAGAATTAACAAATGATAATGCTGAGATACTTGCTGTAGATAGATCAGAAAAAAGATTGAAAATAATACAATCAAATTTAGATAGGTTGAATTTAACTTCTGTAAAGACTCTTAAAGCTGATGCTACAAGTTTGCTTGATTTAAATCCTAATTTTAGATCGCATTTTGATAAGATCTTGATTGATGCTCCTTGCTCTGGGATCGGAACTCTTTCAAGGAACCCTGATGCGAGATGGTCCTTAAATAAAGATAAAATAAAACAATTAATATTTTTACAGGAAAGGCTATTAAAGAGTCTTGTCCCACTTTTAAAAAAGGAAGGCATTCTAGTTTATTCAACTTGCACAATATGTCCTGAAGAAAATAAATTATTAATTAAAAGATTTATTGAAAAAAATGATGAAATACAATTAGTTAGCCAAAAGCAAATTTTGCCAAAGATTGATTATCCTGGAGATGGATTTTATGCTGCCGTAATTTCTCATAAATCAAAATAATAAAAATTCATAGTTTAATAGTTATATTAAAAATTTTAGTAATAAATTTTTTCCATAAATAGGCAGCATTGCCACTGGA
>QCJI01000027.1 GCA_003216135.1 Prochlorococcus sp. AG-409-A22
TTTTCTTTTTTTTCTCTCGTTCAAGCTCCTTCTCCTTGAATGCTAATTTTCTGTCTTCATAAATATCATTGCAATATTTAACGGTATTACCATTTGCGATACAACGTTTTAAAAACCTATCATTTCCAGTAAAAATAAATACAGAGATAAAAGATCCAATAAAAATTAAAACTCCAGCAAAACGAATGATTCTTAATTGCTTTGCAGAAAATCCATTCTTGGTATTACTCATATATAACAATTAATTTATAAATTCAAATTGGATACCTTTTATAGTAACTCAATTTTTAACTTCTATTTTAGATTGACTTTCAATTAAAAACTATCTACTCGACTTAATAAATAACCCCAATCAATAGTTAGTTCCTCCTAAAATTTATTTTCCTAATTCAATCAGGTAATGGGAGGAATACTGAGGCAATTAAAAATACATTCTATACATTGCTCAGCGATGAATATCAATCCAAAGCTCCTGCGCTAGGTTTCGTTCCTTTGAAAGGGGAAATTCTCAAAAAATCAATTGATGCTGTTGGAAGAATAGGTAGTTAATTTAGAACTAACAAGCCAAGTAAGAAGGAATATCATTATCCATTTTAAAAGAGGGTTTTATCACTCCAATTTTAAATCTACTTTCCTAAAAAACTATCAATTAACCGACCTAGTTAACACAGGGCACTATGTCGTAGAGAGGGGAGCTAGAGGGGGAGCTAAGCGTATGTACATAGTATATAGAACTATATACTTTATGCTAGATTGAGACTCAAACACATTCCACTAACTCATATAAACTCTAGTTATAGTAAGGAAATATTGATTAATCTCAAATAAATAGCGGAGTGCTTTGGGAGCATTAGGTCGAGAGTTCGAATCTCTCCCCTCGACTTGCTTTTCAGCGAAGGCCAAAACCCACCTTGGGGAAAAATTGGGAAAAATGAAAGAAACTACTTACTGTTAAACCTAGATTGATTTAATTTAAATCAAAACTTTCTAAAATTTTCCAAAGATTTATATCCTCATCTACTTCAACCAATGCAATCTTAGACATTCTGATTGGTTTATTTAATTCAGGTAAATTTGAGATCAATTCTTTTTTTGCTTTTATTTCATGATTTCCATAAGACAAACTAATGTGTGGAGAATAATTATTGGCTAGATCAAAATTGTTTAATTCGTAAATATTTCTTCTTAGTTCTTTTAGCTGTAGTGAGTTTTCAATTGAAATATAAAATGATTTAAATATTTCTTGTTTAAAGTCGTATCCACGAACATTCAACATAATCACAGAATTATTTTGTGCAAAATTTTTTAATTTATTTAAAAAAATATTATCAATATTTAAATAAGGCCCTGTAAGAGTTATGTGTGTCTCAAAAAATGGGCTTTTTAATTTACTTTGAACTTTAGCTTTTAATTGATTCAAAAAACCCTCCTCTAAAGATGGGAATAGTCCCCATAACCAATAACCCTTATTTGTTCTCATTGCATTAATTTATTTAATATTGAACCATATGTATTTAAAAGTTGATAACAAAAACTTTATTAGACCTAATTGGGAAAAACGTGGGGAAAGCATAACAAACATTAGAACTACTCACAATTGATTAGAAGATTCTTAAAGTGATAACCGCAGTTATAGCTAAAAACGTATACATAGGGTCTTCTGACCTAGTGATTTAGGAGCACTAGGTCGCAGGTTCGAATCCTGCAGCCCCGATAAGTCATAGCAATGGATTATAAATATTTGAGTTAGTCTTGTATTGAGAAAGGAGCGTTAAAAGTAGCGCTAGATTGATATACTTTGATCTATTTTGTGCCTATTTTTATCCTTATCTATTACGGAATATGTTATCTCTAAATTTAATGTTCATTTTATATAAATAAACTAGTGATTCAAATAATAAAAAATTAATAGAATTTCACACAAAAAAAAAGACTCTAATGAGTCTTTTAATTCAAATCTATAAAAAAATTTATTGATCAGTGTCAAGTTTACTAAAGTTTGGTCCAAGAATAATCCCTATAAGGGCAAAAAGACCCATAAAAGCACCTCCAACGGCAGCTGCAGAAGGATTGAAACCACCTATAGTGATTGTAGTTAATAAATCCATTGATTAAAAAACAAATTTCTTGCAATCATACAGAATTTTAGAGAAAAATATACCTAATATATACATGAAGAAATAATCTGAATATCTATTATTCCAGAGTTCTCCCCTTCCAATCGTTCAATATCCTCCACTATTTCTGCCAAGAAATATCGTCCGATTTAGTACTCATTAATGAGTTACACTCCCGTCCATGATTGTGATATTTGTATCGATTGAGTTAGGCCAGCGTAACTTGCTTAGTTCCTGATATTCAGAACTGTTGTAGGCATCAATTGCCGCCTGCTTTGATGGGAACTCAATAATTACTGATAATTTTCCACCTTTCCCTTCAACAGTTTGACCATCTATATCCTTTGCGAATACAGAACCACCTACTGACTCGATCCAAGGTTGAAATGCTTCAACATATTCAGAAAACGCTGGGTTTGTAACTGTGGTAGTAACGAGCCAAAATCCTTTAGACATTAAATAAAAAATAAATTTTCAGGACTTTAACATGAAAGCGATTTAAGTAGTAAGCGTTTCATTTATTTTCCTCTGCAGAATCATCAGGTTGAGAATCAACAACAATTGCTGCCGTAGCTCTACCTGTTCTTTTCCTCCATCCTTGATAGTCGTCAATAAATGATGGCACCATTTCTACTGCAATTCCTCCAGCTAATAAAGTACATGCAAACTGTAGTATTGGATCTAATCTCCAACCTTGAAAGAAGAAAACGAATCCAGCTAATGGGATAAAAAAAGCCCTCCCAATCGTTTAAAAAATTATTAAAAAAGTTTTTATTAATACTCTTGGTGATGTATCTGCTCTTCGATTTAAAACGAACCAAATACGAAAGATACCTGCGGTTACAGCAGGAATCCATAATAAAACTAATAATATTCCAAAAATAGAAGCCCAGTTCAAAGAAGCATTAATCATTAAAAAAGAGGGTATATGCCTCCAATTTTAGATCGACTTTCCTAGAAAACTATCATTTCTTCGACCTGGTTAACACTAGGCACTAGGTCGTTGGAGGGTATCTCTAGGGGGATCTCTTTGATATAAACATGTTAAAAGATGTTTATACTTTGAGACGGAATATTATAAATTCCTTTTAGATATTAACTTTTTACTAGGCTATAAATGAAGTCTTAAGGATTTCTCAAATCAACGTACTGGTGCTTTAGGAGCAATAGTCGCAGGTTCGAATCCTGTCGCCCCGAATCTATGAAAACAAAGTCATAGTAAGCTATCCCAAGGTTGCCTTTTTTATTTCTCATTTGTCTTGAAATCTTTACGGGCAAGGAACGGGCGAGGATTTGTATATCTTTGGATAACTTTGGAGGTGTATCAACCGCTTTGACTAAAAGTAAGACCTAAAAATACTAGTCTTCTTCCAACCCTAAGATAATAATTTTTTTACTCTTCTCTAGCAGCTTCAATAGATTCAACTCGACTTCCTTTTATAACTTGTTTACAGCTCTTTTATAAAAGCATCCATAAGCTCTATTCCATTGAGTTAATGTTAGTACTAGGTTTCCATACATCCTCAAAAGGTTTAGAAACTTTAATCAGATCTCTATTTTTCTATACATTATCTTTTAAAATGAAAGAATTTAATTAATAGATCTAGAAATGTTTTTTAAGATTATCTTAGCAATATTAATTAAATCTATATTTCCAGGATATCTGTTAAGTTTGGCAATTCCTTTTTTATTATCTCCAGCCATCAAGGGGAGTTTCTCGCGCAAATATGTTATCTGTATAGTCTTAGTTTTTTCGGTTTTAACCAACTTGATATCTATAAATAAACTAAAAATAAAAGCAAGCAAGCCATATCGAGCACATAATGCCTTTTCTCTAAAAAATGGAAGAAGATACCGATCAAATATTAATCAAAAATTCACTACATTACATGGAGATTTGTGTGAAATTGGTTTATTTACACCTGCAGAAACAAATTGCCTTTTTTTTCAGGTCAAAGAAGGACTTTATTTAGAACAGATACCTTAGGATTTGCTGGAATATATGAGATAGATGAGGCAGATCATATTTTGGTTGGAGATTCATTTCTCGCTAATTCTGGGGGAGATGACATGAGAAATTCAATTGGAGCATTGTTATCATTAGCTTCAAAAAATAAAAAATATTATCAAGCTGCTTACCCTGGGAATTTAACTCATTATTTAAAGCGAGTAAAAACTCTTGATAAAATTACATTTCCAAAAATCTTACCATTGACATTTTTCGTTTATGAAGGAAATGATTTGATAAAATTCAAAAATCTTAAAAGGAAAACCAAAGAAACCTTCTTATCAATTCTTATTAAGCACATTAACAAGTCGCAATATACTCCAGCCAATAAATTTCTGTACTATAAATACAATCAATTCAAAAGAAATTTACTAGAAAGCAATGGAGGGAGAAAACTGGTTGAAATAAAAACTATTGGTTCTGATAAGGTTGGATTTTTTACCAATTATGAAAGAGTTACTAATTCAGATATTGCCCAATTACCAAGAGAAATAGAAAAATTAAAATATTTCGCCAAAACTAGAAAAGTTTGCTTGGTTTTCATACCTACCAAGTGGTCTTCATACTTAACAAATTTAAGTACCGAAGAACGTCATCCTATTCTGATGGATCAGTTTAAAGAACTGAAAAATAATGGGGTTGAAGTTATTGACCTCACAAGTACTTTTCAATCTTATATAAGAGATAATAAAACATTGGATAAACCCTATCATTTATTTTGGACTGACGATACTCATTGGAATTCAAAAGGAATAGAATTAGCTACTTCTAAAATTCTTAGTTTGGAGGGATGTTATTAATATCAAATCAAATATAAGTGTGATATGGGTGACATCTAGTTTTTTTTGCATCAATACTCCAAATCCTCCTGGTCTTCCTCAGATACAACCTTCTTAACATCCTTAGCAAAATTAACAGCAGTCTTCACGCCAGATTCAACACCTGATGCAAATTCCTTAGCACGTTTTCCAGGTACCTTACCCTTAGCACGTTTCTCGGGTACCTTACCCTTAGCACGTTTTACTTCAACTTTAGGTTCAATGTTTACCTCTTTTTTAATCTCTCCACTTTCCTTAATTATTAATTTATTTTCGGTTCTGCCAAAATCATCTTTACCTGAAAAAAATAAAACAAATACGGTAATAAAAAAAATTGTTAAAAGAAATACTTCCATTTACTAATCCCTATTGAAGTAAGTCCAAATTAGTTTAGAGATCTTATTTTAATCAACATCAAATAATACAAATTATAGTAAATTTCATTCAATCAAATTAAACATATATACTTCTTTAATGTCAAGCTATTTAAATAGCTAACAACCTAAAAGTGTTATTTATTTTACTGTGATAAATATTAAAAAGATATTAATAGATGTAGTTATTAATTTTGATATCCATTTATTTAATTACATCTTGACCATTTAATCTTTATATTTATGAATCTTTAGTTGAGAAAAATCTATAAATTTTGACTTTATATTTACAAATTCAGGACAAATCAATTTCCAACTTTTTCTACCTTCTTTTCTACTTTGTCCATAACAGAATCAAAAGCATTCTCTAAATCTTTTGTATTAAATCTTGCATAACTTTGCCATCTAATTTTGCTTACTATGACAAGTAAAAAATCTTAAATAAGCAATATGCAGATCATTACTCCAACCCTGAGAATTGAATTTCAATTTAAATAAAAACTATATCTATTCTATTCATTAATCTTTTGAACCTGTTATTTTCAATCTCTTAATTGGCAGTAAATTCTATACGCAGACTCAGCATTAATATCTTTTGTTGCACCCATGATAAGAAATAAATCTATAAACCACCATAATCCACAGCCTGCAAATGTAAAAAGCTTTAATAAGCCTAATACTGTTTGTCCAAGAACAAAACGGTCAATACCTAAACCACCTAAAAAAATAGAAATGATTAAAATAGTTGTAGGATCTTTTGCTTCTTGATCGCATGCCATAAAAAAAGCTGCTCGTTCTTCCTTAGGAAGCCTCTTCCCAAGAACAAGTGCACCTGCAAGTTTTAATTGAGATTCAGATATTATATTTAAATCTGAATTTGATATTTGATTTGAATCCGACATTAAAAATAAATGCTTTGGTATATTTTAATAGTTTCTAAGAATATTTATACATTTAATTATCTTTATTATATTTTTAAAGCTTTTAAAAAAAAATAATTAGGTTTGTTAAATAAACCTTTGAAAATTCTCTCCATATTAGTACAAATATTATTAATTCTGTTCCTTAATATGAGAAAATGAATTAAATAATTAATTATATCAATATGGATTCTCAACTAATTATCCCAAAAGAATCAGAAGCTAATTTAAAAACAACATGGAAGATATATAAATCTCATTGGAAGACTTTCCTTGCCCTTACAGGTTTAACAATCTTGGCATATGTTATTTACATAATAATAGATACAATACTTACCCTCTTTGGATTAGCTCCATTAATGTTTTCCAATTACCAATATGGCGAATATGTAGGAACAGGAGCATTAATAGCTTCTTTCATTATTAGGACACCTATATATTTAATTTACTTATTCGTCGTATCATTATTATCAGTCTTATATTGTGTAATACCTGCTTTATATTTTAAAAATCAAGAGCTCATCACTTGGAAGGTTCCATACAAAGTATTAAAAGAGAATTTTAGAAGATATTTTTTAGCAGGTATTCTATTTAATGTATGTGTTTTAATAGGATTACTACTTTGTATTATACCTGGCATAGTTGTATTAATTGTTGGCCCTACATATTTAAATAAAATAGCTTGTTCAGATATGCCAATTATAAAGTCATTTAAGAGTTCTTTTCAAGCAGTTTATAAATCTCCGAATTTATTATCATATATTGGAATGCAATTATTGGCAGGAATCATATATTTAGTTCCTACAATATGCACTTGCGGAATTGGAAGTATTATTACTTTACCTATGATATGTATTTATTCACAACATCTTACTTACAATAAAGGAATAATAAATTAGACAACAAATTAACTTATAGGAAATCCATAAAACATTCTAAAAATCCAATAAATTAATAAAGAGAACGAGAAAATCAGAAAGAATTTTTCATTTATTGAGAAAGGAAATAGTTTTTTTGTTTTAATAGATTTTATGCACCAAATGATTAAGAAAAGCGCTATAAATGGGCCAAATATATGCATCTTAAAAGAATTCTCCAAGTCCCCCTGGAAGGCCAGACATGTAGACCTAGTTAAGAAACATGTAGGGCATGGCACTCCTGTAATTTGCCTAAAAGGGCAAGAAATACCAGGCAAAGAATAGTAATTTTTTAGATATAGATAAGACACTAAGACAGATGGGAGAAAATATTTTCTCTTCAATAGATTAAAAAGGATTATTTTCATTTATTTGCTAAAAATATCAAGTTAAAATTAATATAATCATTTATATTTTTAATGTCATTTGCACCTTTACTATTAATTATTATTGGCTCTATCTTTGAAATAATTGATGGTACTATTAATCTCCTTAGTGGAGCTATTTTCAAAGACGGCATAGTTCCTAACTTCATCTCACTTCCAAGTCTTAGTATTCAAGTTTCATTATTTCTCTTAGCAATAATCTTTTCCATAGTTAATATCCTTATAAATAAATCAAACAGGATTGTTCATTTTTGTACTGCAATAATGGCCATGTCTTTGTTTTTAGGTCGTCTATCATGGTTAATTGATAATATTAAATGGGCTTATTTTAGTTAAATCTTAAAAGTTTTTAATTGAGCGAGATTTTGCTTATCTGTGAACAAAATTGCTATATCTCGCATATTTTTTCTTAATCAGACAACAAAATAATTTAAAATTAATGATAAATTTGAAAATAAAATTAAAATTATAAACAATTAACTTATTAACATTGAATAAATTATTCATTCCATTACTTTTTACAATTGCCATACAAAGTCCTATTAATGCTGCAAAAGTAAATTGTGATTCTGCTGTCTGGAAAAACAAACCTCAATGTAAAGAGAAAAATTCTAGAGGTACTAAAGCTGTTGATAAGGAGACTGGACTAGAAGTTATTGAATTTGTAAAAGATTTAGATTGGAAAAGTACAAAGAGAGAAAAGATTCCCTGGTCAAAAATTGTAAAAGTCAAATCAGCTTTAGACGGAAATTATGAGCTCGCAGTATTTGATAGAGATTATGCTGACAGCTTCAGCACTGGTAGTAAAGAAGGAGCAGTAACTAAATGGACAACTGATCAACTGCGAGGATATACATATTCTGCCGGTGGGTGCGGATTTTGGACTTGTACTTATGAAAGGGCATCTATTAATGACTTCCCTGGAGTTGTTGAACTTTATATAGCGGAAAAAAGCTTTAGGCTTTATGGGGATAATGGAGAATATGTTTTACCGCAAGCTTTCATTGATGAAGTAAAAAAGTCAACTGAGATAACTGAATTTAATTTAAAATTAAAATCTGGATCTAAAAGTGTTGTAGTACCAATAGGGAGTGAAACAATTAATTCCCTAAAAAGGCTTTTTTCAAAAGCAATTCAAACTTGGGATAAGCCACAAATAAATCTTGTGGCTTCAAAGGTAACAAAAAAGAAATTGAATACTGAAGAAATAGCCAATAAAACTCTTCCATCTGTTGTCATGCTCAAGAATGAAAGAGGTTTGGGAAGTGGATTTATTTTAGACAATACTGGTCTAGTAATAACAAATAGACATGTTGTTTCTGGAGGTGATAAAGAATTTCAACTAATTGGTGACGGAGGAATTAAAGCTCAAGGTAAAGTTATATATGTAGACAGAAAACTTGATTTTGCACTAGTCCGTTCAAATGAGTTAAGAAAAATCAAGCCTCTTCCTATTTGCTATGCATCTTATCCAACACCTGGCCAAAATGTAGTTGCATTAGGTTCTCCAGAAGGTTTGGCAGGAACTATTACTAGAGGGATTGTTAGTGCAGTAAGATATCCAACTGGAGATCTAGAAGGAGTTGCTCCTAATTACGTTACCTTAATTCAAACTGATGCTTCAATTAGTCCTGGGAATAGTGGAGGTCCATTAGTAAATAGCAAGGGAGAAGTTATTGGAATAAATACTTTTAATATTGATTATGGGAAATCGCAAAATTTAAATTTTGCAGTTTCAATGGTTGATGTATTAAAAGCTCTTGAAATAAGAGGTAAATCTTTCAAATCTAATTTAAATAAATGTGGAAATATTGAAAAATCAGGTTGGTTTTTCTAGTAAGAGAAATTAAAAATTTAAAGATTTTTACCTTTATCATAAGTTAGAAGTTCCACCAAGAATAATGGAGGAAAATTCTTATATTTTGGATATAGATTGAGAGTCGATCACTAGGGAGATTATTTACCCTTTTCCTATTTAAATTGATATATCTTGATCTACTTTTGCCTGGTTTATTACTTATATATTGAGTAACCATATATAAAAACTATCGACAATATTAGTACTAACCCACCTAAACCAAGAACTGCATTTTGGTGATTCTGCCAAAGCTCCTTAAAATCTTCCATAAAAAATTAATCCTTATATATAATAGTAATTATTTTCTAATTAAATATCTATTATTTTCAGATTTCTCTTCTTCTAATAGGTACTAGAACTACCTATTGAAGATACCTGTTTTCTTACATCCTTCTTTTAATAACTGTTTATATTTTTTCCTGGCATTCTATATAGTTTCTACTCTGCCTCCCTTTATAACTTGTTTAATAAAAAAAATATTTTATAATTTACAATTATTACGATAAAATTTTTCATCAATGAAAGAGATTAATACTCCTTGGGGATCAATTACTCCAAAAGTAGATTTATTTCCTATTTATTATTTATTGTTTATATACGGATTTATATATATCCTTCCATTTGGGAAATCCTTAATTGGCATAACTTGGTTTGATTTTTTTAAAAGTGAAGACGGGCCACTAGAGTGGATTCAATTTTTTCAATACTTGTTTGCGTCAATAATTTCAGCATATATTTTTATTAAAAGTAGAAATAAAAAGTCAATTGAAATTTTTATTTGGTTAGTTTTTGCTGTAGCTTGTTTTATAGTCGCTGGGGAAGAGATTAGCTGGAGTGAGAGATTGACAGGTTTTAGTTTTAATTATATTTCAGAACTAAATGTCCAAGGAGAAACAAACATACATAATTTACCATTTTTCCATCATAATTTGCTTGATCCTTCTTTAACGATTAGTTCACTTTTTTTAGGCTGGATAGGATGGAGAAAATGGCCTAATATAAAATCTTTACCAGGAAAGGAGCTAAGTCTTTACTTTTTGTTTGTAGCATTGTTTTATTTTTACTTTGATATATCTTGGGCATCTACAACAAGTCAAATTAGAAATGACCAAGAGATTTTTGAGTTACTATTTTCTAGTGGGATTTTGATCCATTGTATTAGACAATTTAATCAAATTAGAAAAAGTTTTAAATTGTAGAATTTTAATAATATGAAAAAACGAAGGAAAGTAGGAACACAATTAATCCAGCAAAAACATAATAAAAAAAACTATGTGATTTTTTAATCGCTCTATTATTTAGTAAGTATTTCTAAGTCTTCAAAAACTTTATTTATAAAGTAAAAATTTTATTCTTAAAGTTTTTCTTTAATTATAGAAGCATATAACCAATCTCTCTTTTTTATTGCCAACTATAAGAAATATAAGACTTAGCGATTATATAGCGATTATCTGCTATACCTTGCTGCACTTTGCATACTGAATCGCCAGCTATATTTACCATCTTGGCTCAGTAACCTGCCATCCTGCTGTAATCAATTTTTGGTACTCTTTGCGAGCATCATCTATTTTAATTTCTTTTCTTGTTTTCATAAGTGGTGGTTTATCTCCATTTGCACCAACAACAATTCCACTATCAACAAACATATAATCAAAAAACTTATCCTTATTATTTTTATTCTTAGTAAAACGTCTTACCTCAGTCCAGTTGGGGCATATTAACCATGCTTCCTCAGTAACCTTTCTAGTGTCTCTATCCATCAAAAAGATACTACTGATATTTATTCAGTAATCGATTATAAATTACCAACAATACTATTACTCCAGCGATACCAAGAGCTGCATGGGATGGGTCATGATGATTCTGCCAAAGCTCCTCTAGAAATTCCATAAAAAATTACTACTTATATATTGAGTAACCATAAACCATATATAAAAGCTATCGACAATGATAGTGCTAACCCACTTACACCAATAACTTTATTTGATTGCTTCTCTTAAAATAGCTATAAAAGTATCCAATAATTCAAATAACCTTTTCATTTTTTAGAACCCTCTACTAATTTCTTATATAGCCTATAACTATTATTAGGTTTTCTTATAAAGTATCAGGCAATACTTAATAGATTTAATCACATTCAATAAACCTAGTGCTAGCGAGCGGTTGGAAGAAAAACAGCCATTTAAGAACATTTAACACTTAGCCCCTAAATCCAAAAAAAGAATCGGTTGGACTTTTCACAAAACTTGTAGAGAAATTAAGAGCATTTGAAGAAGCAGAAGATTAAATCAAACGCTTACTGCTTGCACGCTATATCAAAAGAGACCTCCCCCATAATGTGGGAACTAATTACCAAGAAGGTACAATTTTTGTCCATCCTTGAGAAAGTAATCTTTCATATATTTCTCTTGCTAAATCTATATCTACAGATATTGTTGTTGTCATTTCAGGTGGTTCTTTCCCTAATACGCCGACTATTTCTCCAGAGTCAATAAACATATACTCGACAGGTAAATCAATGCTCTTATCATTTTTTATAAACCTTCTAACCTCTGACCTGTTTGAATTAATTAACCAATAAGATTTAGCCATTAACTAGGTAGCTGATGAGAAGGTGGTGCTTGAAACGCTTTCTTCTTTCTTTTTGATCTCTTATAAATAACAAATACACCTAAAGCTAATAAAGGAAGTAATAAACCTTCTACAAATAAAGGGAAGTTAATCATAGAAGTTGCAAATATCTACATTTAAATAATGCGATATAAAGGCATAAAAAGCTAATTTAATTAAATTTAGTCGCATAATGGTATTGATTGAAAGTCGATCTAACATCTACTTTTATCAAGTACATTTGTTGGAGAAATTATTTATTTTATTGGATATACGCCTAGATATATTATTATCAGCAACATAAGCACGTTTAGAGCAAGTGCAATACGAAATAAAACCCTTTGATCATTTTGCATTTGATCTTCCAAGCTCTTAATTAAGTTTTAGATGTTTGAATAAGAAAAGATAGTCGTGACAACCACAAAGTACTTTTACTCGAGTAGAAATACCCTTAGTTGTTTTACTATTAGCCAACTGCAACTAGCGATACTTTTTAAAATATTCTATAAATCAATAAATTAGAGAATAATTACTCTAGATATTTAATTAGAAAATAATTACTATATATAAAAATAGTAATTTTTTATGGCAGATTTTAATGAGCTTTGGCAGAACCAAC
>QCJI01000028.1 GCA_003216135.1 Prochlorococcus sp. AG-409-A22
ATCATTCGCTACGCAGCCTAAACCACTAACTAATAATCCTCCGAAGATTATTTTTAACAATAGATCAATATTAGGATTGGATCCCGGAGTCAAATATAAACTCCATCCTGCGGGAATAAGTAAAATAAGCCTACCAGTAGGCTTATCCCATCTTAATAATTCAAAAAAATTATTTAATTTTATTTGCAAGATTTTTCTCAGCACAGGATCTATATTTCATAACTGTAAATAATTTTACTAGGATTTAGAGAATTCTATAATTTAATAATCAATCTTAAGTATATTAATTAATGGATTTATAATATATATTTCTTAGAGAAAAAATGATAGAGAAAAAAGAATCAATAAATTCTCAAGAAGAAGATATTTTAGTTGCTGCAATTGATATTGGAACTAACTCTACACACCTTTTAATTGGAGAAATTAATTTAGATTTAAAATCATTTTCAATAAAATTTACTGATAAATCTACAACCCGCCTTGGAGAAAGAGATGAAGAAGGAAAACTTACCGAGGAATCAATTAATAGGGTTTTAGTTACTCTTAGGCGATTTAAGGAGTATTGCCAAAGTAATGGTGTAAATGAAATAGTAACTGCAGCAACAAGTGCTGTTAGAGAAGCTCCCAACGGCCAAGAATTTTTAGAAAGAGTACTAAATGAAACTGGGATAAAAATAGAATTGATAAGTGGTTCTGAAGAAGCCAGATTGATTTACCTTGGAGTATTGTCTGGAATGGCTTTTCAAAATGAGTCTTATGTAATTATTGATATTGGGGGAGGATCTACAGAGTTAATACTTGCAGATAACAAAGATGCAATAGCTCTCACAAGCTCAAGAGTTGGGGCGGTTAGACTTAAGAATGATTTTCTAAATAGTGAACCAATAAACAAAGATAGATCTAATTTTTTAAAGACTTTTATACAAGGTTCTCTAGAACCAGCGGTTCGAAAAATTCAAAGGAGATTAAAAGATGATAAGCCTGTTTCTCTGATCGCAACAAGTGGTACTGCGACTTCATTAGGTAATTTGATTTTAAATGATCTAGGCCAACAAAAACAAAAAATGCATGGTTATAAATTTAAAAAAGAAAGTTTGACTATTTTATTGGAAAAATTAATTAAAATGCCAATTTCTGAAATAAGCCAAATACCCTCATTGAGTGAAAGAAGAGCAGAAATAATTATTCCAGGCGCATTGATATTAAATACTTCAATGGAGATGTTGAATTTTAATGAATTGACTATTAGTGAGAGGGCATTAAGGGAGGGCTTAGTAGTTGATTGGATGCTTCGCAAAGGGATAATAAAAAACGAATTTAATATTCAAAGTAATATTAGGAGAACTACAATAGTTCATCAGGCAAACAAGTTTGGCGTTGATAAGCAAAGAGCTAATAAAGTTATCAATATTGCTTTTCAAATTTATGATCAGACTAAAAATATTTTTCATAACTATACTGATTCCAAAGCAAAAGAACTTCTTTGGGCAGCTTGCAATCTCTATAATTGTGGAAAATATGTAAATATAAGTTCCTACCACAAGCACTCTTGGTACCTAATCAAAAATTGTGATTTATTAGGATATTCTCAAGCTGAGACCAATATTATTGCTTCGATTGCTAGATATCATAGAAAGACGTTGCCAAAGAAAAGACATGAATCCTGGCAAAATTTAATTTGCAAAGAAGATAAAACATTAGTAATTGATATGTCCTTGATTTTAAGATTAGCTGCTTCTCTTGATCAAAGACCAGAAAACCTAATATCATCGGTAGAAATTAAATTACAAAAAAATATTATTTCAATTGAACTTGTACCTTTTAATAAAAACCATGATCTTCTACTTGAAAAATGGAACTTAGAGTTATGCCATAATGTGATTAAAGAATTAAAAGATTTGGAGCTAAAAGTTTTTTAGTTTTTGTTGATAACTTCTTGTTTTGGAGTTTGATTAAAGAAAGATTCTGAAACGAAATTAAAAAGTAAAGATGAAGCAAATAGTCCAAAAATCCCAGAAATTAAAACAAATATTCCAAAACCTAATGGATTATGATTATTTATTTGTTTTTTCTGCTTAGAGGTATTCGAAACTTCTTCAACAATTTTTTCAATTTTTACTTCTTTCTTCGTGGAATTAAATTCGCTCATTATAAATTCTGTATCAAGTTTAAGTTTATCTGAAATCCTACGAATCATTGCTTTGACAAAAACTTCTTCAGGTAATTCGTCCTTATTTCCATCTTCAAGTGCCTTCAGTTGGTGCGCTCCAATTTTTAGATTAGAAGCTAATTCTTCAAGAGTTTCATTCCTACTTAATCTAGCTTCTTTTATAAGATTACCAATTCTTATCAAAGAGGAATTTTCTTTTGAATTGACTTGTTTAGTATAAGATTTTCTTTCTTTCAAAGGAATTTAATTTTCCCCAATTATAGTGATATATATTGATATATCAACTTTTAAAATTATTTGGTTCTAAATAGATGTTTATATGATGGATTATATAGATTAGATCTATTTGTAGAATTAGTAATAGCTGGACTAATAATATAAATAGTTGTTCTAATTAGTTTTTTTTCTAGGGTAAATTTTTCCATATTTTTTAATTCAATTAAAGATGTCCATCCATCATCCCAAGATACTCTATATCCAACTATAACTTTGGTCTCCGGGGGATAAAATTCTAATAAAGTTTCTTGAGAACTTTTTATATGCCTCGCACTTAAGTAAAGGCATAAAGAGGAATTGTGTTTTGCAAGATCTTTAAGAGATTCTTTTTCCGGCATACCTGTTCTGCCTCCTGCCCTTGTTAATATAATGGTTTGAGTTATATCAGGAATTGTTAGTTCAGCCTCTTGATATGCTGCTGCAATCTGGAAAGCACTAACACCAGGGATTACTTCGGTTCCAATTTTGTTTTGCTTTAAAATTTCTATTTGTTCTCTTAATGCACCAAAAAGGCATGGATCTCCATCTTGCAATCTTATAACAGTTTTACCTGCATTAAATTTTTCGATCATTATTGAGGTAATTTTCTCTAAGGTCAGCGAGCCTGTTTTGATTCTTTCAGCCCCCTCTTGAGAACAATTTATAATCTTTTCTGGAATTAAAGAATCAGTCCAAATTATGACATCAGCAGATTCTATCTTTTTTAATGCTTTTATTGTTAATAAATCTGGATCACCTGGACCAACTCCAATAAAGGATATTTTTCTATCCATTCTTTCTTTTATTTACATTGTATGTTCTTAATCTTAAAAAAAATATTCCAATTAATCCAGAAGAAAATAGAAAAATACTTATAAATTGTGCGATTCTTATTCCGTTATTACAAAAAGGCGGAAGGCCCCCAAAACATAAAGGATCAGTTCTTAAAGCTTCAATCCAGAATCTTCCAAAACTATAACCAATTAAATAAATGCAACTAATAAAGCCAGGTCTAACAAAATTTGTTTTGCTCTGTTTTTTAAAAATAATAATTAAGATTATGAATATTAAAAAATTCCACAATGACTCATAAAGAAATGTTGGATGAAAGTATTCATAATTAATAAATTCTATTGGTCTATTTTGTATAGGAATAAATAATTTCCAAGGGAGATTTGTTGGTAATCCAAAAGCTTCACTATTGAAAAAATTCCCCCATCTTCCAATTGATTGTCCAAGTATAATAGATGGAATTAAAATATCTATAAACGTTTTTAGGTGAATATTTTTAGATTTGCAAAAAAAGATCGTAGATAATAACCCTCCAATTAGACCTCCATGGATTGCTATCCCTCCTTCCCAAATCGCAAGAAAAGAGGGAATTTGAATTGAGTTATTGAATAGTTGTAGATAACTAAAAAAGTTTTCCCCACTATATTGTCTCCATTGGAAAACTACATAGTAAGCTCTTGCTCCAATTATTGCACACGTTATTAATAGCGGTAAAAATTCACTTATATATAAGGGATCAATATTTCTTTCTTTTGCAAGCTTTTTAGAAATAAATAGGCCTATTAATACTGATATAGATATTAGAAATCCATACCATCTAATACTTAGAAAGCCTAAATTTAAAAATGTTTCTCCAGGTGATTGAATAAAGGCTTGATATATGAGCATTTAAAGGATAATTAAATTCCTTCTGCAGCCTGTACTTTTTCTACTTGTTTTTTCTTCAATACTAACAGTATTTGAGTTAGTCCAACACCAATGAAAAATGCAATTAATCCAATAATCCTATAAGGACTTTGCAGTACAACCTCAGCATCTAATTGTCCAAATCCTCCTACGTTAGGATCATTTGTAAGAGGGTCTCCTGCATTTATTTTATCTTGCTCTTTTACAATTAGTTTAGGTCCAACCGGAACAGTCTCAGTAATTATTTCTCCATTCTCTTTCTCAATATTAATTTTAAAGCTGCCATCTTCAATTTTATCTATTGAATTAATTGTGCCTGTGGATGTGGCTGTGAATAATACATTATTGCTTTTCTCTCCAGTTGGGTAAATTTGACCTCTACCTCTATTACCTCCTATATGTAATTGGTACTTTCCATAGTGATATTCTTTATTTGTCGAAGGGTCTGGGGAAAGGACTGGGAAAACAATTTCTTTATTAGTATCTCCTGATAATGGGCCAACAATAATAATATTATCTTTATCTTCGCTGTAATTAGTAAAATACACCCCCTCTGTTTCTTCTTTTATTTCATCAGTCCATCTTTCTTGCGGAGCTAATTTAAACCCATCAGGTAACATTACTACGGCACCAACTTGTAAAGGTACCTCAGAACCATCAGCTCCTATTTCTTTTAAGTCATTACTGTAAGGGATTTTTACAACAGCTTTAAAAACACTGTCAGCGCCAACAGATTGAGGTACCTCTGCAATGGTTGGCATCTGAGCTAGATGACAATTTGCACAAACTATTTTACCTGTAGCTTCTCTAGGGGATTCATAATTTTGCTGTGCCCAAAATGGATAGGCGAAAGTTGTCTTTGGATAAAATAGAATAGTTGAAATTAAGAACAAAGTGCAGAGCAAGAATGTTGTTTGTTTCATGATTTGATTTTTAAGATTTTTCATTTTTCTATGCCCACCAAGGATTTTCATTAGTTCTAAAATCAGTTTCTGACCACTGCTTAACGAGTATAGCGTCATCTTCAATATCTACATGAGCTAAGGCCAAAGATAAAGGTGCAGGTCCTCTTACTACCTTCCCATTTGTGTCATATTGACTACCGTGGCAAGGACATATAAATTTATTTGCACCACTATCCCAGGGAACTACACAACCTAAATGAGTACAAATAGCATTTAGTCCAAATTCTCCAATTGCACCATCATCATTAATTATTAGATAAGTTGGATCTCCTTTAAGACCCTGGACTAAACTTCTATCTCCTGCTTGATGTGTTGATAACCAGCCTGTCTTGGTAATTGGATTACCTAATTCATCTTTAGCAGAAGTTCCACCACCGCCACCACCAGCTCTCAACGGCATGAAATAGTTAGCTACAGGATATAGAGCTCCTAAGGCTACACCAGTTGCAGTACCGAATGTAAGAAGATTCATAAATTGCCTTCGACCCATAGAGGGTACATCATTGGAACTTAATTGAGTCATTCGATACGTGAAACAGTCATTTGTTACTTATTATGGATCAGATAGCACTATTTCTGTTGCAAATGGATAGGACTTTTAATAATTTAAAGTAAAAGTTTTGAGTATTTTTTTTATTAATTAATTAATATGAAACCATTGTTAGTAGATGAGGTTATACATTACTTAATTCATAGATGGGGTAAAAAATATGACTTTAGGCTTTTTAAAAGAGGAGAATATTTATATTTTCAAATGATGTGGGGTTTTCTTGGGCAAGAATCATTCCCTTGAATGAAGTTGAATATAAAAAATCAATAGCAGATAAGATTGAAATACTTAATAGATGTGGTTACTCAGACGTAGTAAGGGAATGGCTAAACAAAGTAAATTCAAGGCCAAGGTTAGGAAGAGCTGTTAGCTTGAAACTCAGTATTAATGAGAAGACGAAAGAGTTTTTGATTTAAGATTCTCAGATATGTAAGTTAATCCAGTCCCTACAAAAAATAAAAATACTATCGATATTGATAGCAGTGACATTGTTAAAGGGTCTGTGGAAGGCGTAATCACTGCAGATAAGATGGCAGAAGAAATTACAACTATTTTCCAATTTGATAACATTTTTTCCGTAGTAATAATTCCAAGAGAACCAAGAATAAATTGTAAAACTGGTAATTGAAATGCAATTGCAGTACTAGACATTAATAAGAGTACGAAATCAAAATATCTTTCTATTGACCATGTGGGCTCAACTATATCAGCTCCAAAATTTATAAAAAAATTGATTGCAGCAGGAACCAATATCCACCAGGAAAAAAGTAAGCCTATAAAAAATAATAAACCTGATCCAAAGACGGCAGGTAAAATAAGACTTTTTTCTTGTTTCGTTAACCCAGGGGAAATAAATAATATTATTTGATAAATAATATATGGGATAGAAACTATGAATCCGCTATATCCAGCAACTTTGATAGCAACAAATAGAAACTCTCCAGGTGCAAGTTGTAGCAAATGTATATCATTCGCTGGGATTTCTAGAAAAGAAATTAAGGGTTTAATAATCAGAAAACTGAAAAATATTGAAATTAATATTGAATAAACTGAATTAAGTATTCTTTGTCTAAGCTCCTCCAAATGGTCGCTAAAACTCATCTCCTTAGAAAAATTTTTTTCACTCCCATCAATACTATTCATATTTAACTTTTTTACATTTTGAAAGATAATATTTAATAATTTATTTCTGAAAAAGTGTACTTGTTTGTTTAGGCGTTCTATAGATTACTTGCTTAACTTTGGATTAGTTGGATCTGGTAATAAAAAGGGAGGAGCATCATTTAAAGATGATTCACCATAAGTTTCATATTCTCTGTAACCACCCATTTTCCCATTTGTTTTCATTAAAGCACTTACGAAAGCAAGTAATAAAAAAACTGTTGGCGCCCCAATAATTAAAGCAGCTCCAAATAAATAACCAACAATAAATTCCGGGAAAGTATGATTGCCTAAAAATTCATGTGTGCCCAAAAGAAAATCAAACATTTAATCTTAAAAATTTTTTCTATTATAAACTAAATTAAAGCTTTAAGATTGTTTTTCATGTAATCTTCTCCTCTTGTAGGATTCCCCCATATAATTTCTCCTTTTTTGAAAGAAACGCATCCAGGCCCTCCTTTTGTTATTTTTTGAAGATCTTTAATTTTTACCAAGTTAATAGGTACTTTAATATTTCTTCTTGCCTTACTAAATAAAGCTGCTAAATCTGCAGCTATTTGTAGATCCTCTTCTGATGCTGTTTGGGATGATGACTTTAATACAACGTGACTTCCTGGTGATTCTTGTGCATGAAACCATAGATCACCTTTACTAGAAAACTTAAAACTTATTAAATCGTTTTGCCTCATATTTCTTCCTATCTGTAGTTTTAAACCTCTCGGAGTGTTTATTTGAATTGGGGAAGATCCTATTTCAGATATATATTTTTTCTCTTCTCTTTTTTTCTTGATTTTTATATTAAACTCGTTGCAAATTTCTTCTCTTATTTCTTCAAGTAGTTTGATTTTAATAATAAGTTCTTCATATTTTAACGAATTTAAGTTTTCCAAAAGCGCACTAAATTCCTCAAGCCTATCAAGTTTATTTTTATAAATATCAATTCGCTCTTTAATTAATTCTTGAGCTCTTTTAAGCTTTTTAGACTTCTTATAAAGTTTCTGACCTTTAATAATATCTTTTTTGTGGATTTTATAATTCATAAATATTTTATCAGCTTGTTCTTTATAGGCTAAGTGGTTTTCTGAATTTGAAAGAAGATTAAACTGCATATTTAAATTTTTTTTCTCGAAATTTGTTTGTTTAAAAATTATTCCATTAATGTTTTGCATTAATGATTTAATTTTCTTTTGTTTCAAATGAAAACTATAATAATTTTCTAGACCAGTTAATAAATCAATAGTTTTATCACTATTAATTTCGTTATCTAAAAACCAAACACAATAAAAAAAATTATCAAATATTGAGAATTGAAAATTGTTATTTGTAAATCTATTAATCCATATTCGCCAACTTTTAAATATCTCTTTTAAATCTGAATCACTTATGCAATCAATATTTTTTTTCATAATTTCTAGACTGCTTAAATTACTAAAGAACTCTAATTGCGTTGTCAAAATGGGACTTACGCCTTGATAAGTATTAATTAAACAGTATTTAAGTGATTCAGAGACGGTTGAGATAGACTTTTTCCATGATTGGTAAGACTCATTTTCTGTGGGTATTTTTTTAAGGTTAATTGGTGGTTCAGAATAAATTGAGCCTGTTGAAATAGTCCTAAAACTTGATTGACTAGAGTTTATTTGTTTACCAAGGGATATTATTTTGTAATTTTTGTCTAAGTAAAAAATATTGCTATGCTTACCCATTAATTCAAAAATTAAATACTTGATTATTTCATCTCCAGGTTTTTTTGCAAATCCAAATTTTATTACTCTTTCAAAATTATCTTGTTCTATAGAAATTAAAGCCATATATTTTAAACCATATCTGATTTGTTTAGATAGGGTACTTTCCCTGCCAATTTTTTCTGGTTGATTTATTTTTAGTATTCTGGGAGCATCTCCATGCCAAGAAACCTCTAGCCACGTCTGAAAATCAACTCCCCTAAAACATAATTGGATTGTATTAGACTCTGGTTGTTGGGCAGTTTCAAACCTTGAAGGTAAAATATTTTTTGATAAATAATGCAATAAAGATTTAATAGATGTAATATCCATTATCTGGGGCACACCTTTCTCCATTATTTCTCTTTCCCTTTATAAGGAGTATATTTTACTGTAAAAACTTTAATATGAAAAACTTAAAAAGACTAATTATCCTAACTGGACCTAGTGGAGTTGGTAAAGGCACTGTAGTTAAAGAAATATTAGATAAAGATAAAAATATTTGCCTTTCAGTATCAGCAACCACAAGAAATCCTAGGAAGGGTGAGAAAGAAGGTGAAAACTATTATTTTTTAAGTGAAGAAAATTTCAAAGAAATGATTAATAAAAACCTTTTTCTTGAATGGGCAAAATTTGCAGGAAACTATTATGGTACACCTTTATCTTTTGTGAAAGATAAAATAGAAGACGGATTTATTGTATTACTTGAAATCGAAGTAGAGGGGGCTAAACAAATTAAAGATAAGTTCCCAGACTCATTATCTATATTTATATTGCCTCCTAGCAAAGGGGAATTAGAGAGAAGAATAAGAAATAGAGGTACAGAAAAAGAGGAGGCTATTAATAGAAGACTTAGCAGGTCTACCTATGAAATAGCATCCTCTGATGAATTTGATTTTAAAGTGACAAATAGAGATGTTGATGAAACAGCTGAGAGAATAATTAAGATAATTAGGTCTTGATTATTCTCTTATAAATTTCAGCTCAAGCTCATTGGATGGAATAATAAATCAGGGAAAAACCTATTAAATTCAATGATTATCCCTGCTGTGACAGTCAACCAAGCTGCTGCAACTACAGGAGCTGATCTCATGTATTTAGTGCCGAAAATTTTGAACATTTTTTTAAATAAATATTTAAGGATAAGTTTTAGCGAGGACCATTTAGAGTGATATTCTTATCGGATTCTCTAAGTTCACCACTTCTTCCTTGCGTATTTGCAAGTAATGGCCATTGAGCACCTTTAATAAGACATTGTTGGGCAAGTTCAAAATCTATAAAGATTTCGTTTTCAGCAGGATTCTTAGTCTTTTTAGATTCAATTAAATACTCCCTACCTGACCAACCAATTATGCCGGCAATATAAATAAATATTGTTCCTGGAATTAGAAGATCTCCTTCATGTCCTCTGTTAAAAAGTGCTCCCCATGGTTCTAGTGGCGCACCTAAAATTAAATGAGGTAAGCCATCATCTCCGCAAGATGCTTTGCCATACCTTTCAAATCTTGCTATATCTTTTTGGGTAGTAGCAGAATTAGCCCTTTCAATAAATTTTGCGTTCTCAGAACATTTTGTGAGAGCTGATGCAGTAAATTCTGTACTTGCTCTGTCAGCATTTAAGGCTGGTCCATTAGCAGCTAAAGCAATTGGAGTAAGGCCAAGAAACAGAAAAACCGAGGTTATGATTGAAAAAAAGAATTTCATAAGTTGCAATCTTTAATTCCTTTTAGTGTTAGATAAGAAATTAATATTAAAATAGAACAATATTGATTAAAATATGCATAAAGTTTTAGCTATTGAAACAAGTTGTGATGAGACGTCTGTATCTTTAGTTTCAAATAGTGGCGATAATTATAAAATTCATTCGAACATTATTGCATCTCAAATTGACGACCATGCTAAATGGGGAGGGGTTGTTCCAGAACTTGCAGCGAGGAAGCATTTGGAATTGTTACCGTTTGTGCTAGAAAAAGCATTAAATGAATCTAAAATAAAAGTTGAAGATGTTGATGCTATAGCATCAACAGTAGCTCCAGGATTAGTAGGCTGTCTAAGAGTTGGTTCAGTTACTGCACGAGCTCTTTGTTATTTATATTCAAAACCTTTCTTAGGGATTCATCATTTAGAAGGACATCTCTCCTCGATACTATTTTCAGAGAATTATCCAAAGAAAACTTTTCTTACCTTACTTGTAAGCGGTGGGCATACTGAATTAATTAAAGTTGGAGAGAAAAGGGAAATGTATAGACTTGGAAAAAGTTTTGATGATGCAGCTGGAGAAGCCTTTGATAAGGTAGGAAGATTATTAGGTCTTGGTTATCCTGGAGGCCCAGCAATAGAAAAGATAGCTAAAAAGGGAGACCCTTATAAGTTTGATTTACCCAAATGTAGAATTTCTGATAAAGAAGGAGGTTTTTTAAAATATGATTTTTCTTTTAGTGGTTTAAAAACTGCTGTATTAAGATTAGTTGAGAAAATAAATCTTGATACCTGCAATCTTCCCGTTCCCGATATCGCTGCAAGTTTTGAGAGGGTTGTCGCAGAAGTTTTGGTAGATAGGACAATAAAATGTGCAAGAGATCATAATTTGGATAATATTGTGGTTGTTGGTGGAGTTGCAGCAAACGATACGTTAAGAAAAATGATGATTAGCGAAGCAAGCAAAAATTCTATTAAAGTTAATTTGGCACCTATTAATCTTTGTACAGATAATGCTGCAATGATTGGAGCTGCTGCTTTATTTAGACTCAAATTTAAGGAACATCAGAGTTCTCTTAAATTAGGAGTCTCAGGAAGACTTTCTATTGATCAAGCAACTTCCCTTTATAAGGAAAACCCTCCTTTTTAAAATTAAATGAATAAACGATCTGAAGTGGAAATTAAAGAAAAGAAGAATTTGGTTGATAAAAGTGAGCTGAACTTATGGAAAAGAGGCTTTACCCCTCAGGCTGAAATATGGAATGGGAGAATGGCAACAGTAGGTATAGGAATAATATTGATAGTTATTGCTTTAATTAGTCAATTTCCTTCTTAAGGATGTGTTCATATGGATTTACTCTTTAAATAACTAGGATTGATTTATGCTTTATTTTGCTATAGGGGTTAAATTAAAGAATATTGTTTTTATATGGACTTGATATATGATAATTGATTTAATCAAATTAATTAATATTTTTAATTAGAAACTTATATGACGCCTGAAAGGCTTGGATTACTTTGGGGTATAACTGTTT
>QCJI01000029.1 GCA_003216135.1 Prochlorococcus sp. AG-409-A22
GATATCTGATTATTCCTTGTTTATAAATGAAGTTAATTTAAATAATTTTCTTATATTTTCATCATTTATTTTGCTTTTACTTATAACCATTGCAGTGATTTATATCTCATATGTTTCTTGGAAAGATAAGAAAAGGATAGGTAAATAAATTTAAATTTAAAGATTTATTTATTTCTTTTTTTATCTTTGATTTTAAGTTCATCAAGAAGTTCTTTAGCTTGCTTCATTTTTGTTATGCTTGCTTTATATATTCCAATATCTTTTTCTGCCTTTGTAACTGGTAGATTTATACTTGAAAATATATCAGAAATTATTTCATTCTTTTCAGATTCACTAGTTCCTTCGAAATCAGTAGAATTAGAAATAGTTTTATATACTCCTAAATTAAGTATTCTCGATGGGTAAAGATTATTGCTACTTTTATCTTTTAGTAAATTTTTAATATCTTTTGATGATTTATTTTTGAATTCTTCTAATAACTTATAGGAAGTTGCTTTGATTTTTTTTGATTCAAAATTAGTAGAACTACATAACGAATCAAATAGAAGATCTAGATGATCTTCGGGATTGTAGCCTTTCATAAGTTCCTTGAAGATTTCAGTAAAACCAATACAAAACAAATAATCCTGACTGAATTCAATTTGATTGCTCAAAAGATTTAGTTCAACTAGCATCTCATCAACGATAGTTTTATATAAACCTGGGATGACGTAAGGGAACTTTTCGTGAAATAATTTTTTGCTATCCGAGACAGTCAATTTTTCTTTCAATTTTTTATATGTAAACCTTAATAACCATAGCGTATGTTCACTCAAAATCGTTAATATCTAATAAACGAATCAATATTATTATGATCCCTTTAGTTTTAGAAGAATCCGGAGGAAGTGAAAGAGTCTTTGATATTTATTCAAGATTACTGAGAGAGAGGATAATTTTCCTAGGAGAACAAGTTACTAGTGATACTGCTAATAGAATTGTTGCTCAATTGCTTTTCTTAGAGGCAGAAGATCCTGACAAGGATATTTATATGTATATAAATTCTCCAGGAGGATCAGTTTATGATGGGTTAGGTATTTTTGACACAATGCAACATGTAAAACCTGATATACATACCGTTTGTGTTGGACTTGCCGCTAGTATGGGAGCTTTTTTATTAGCTGCAGGAACTAAAGGGAAAAGAAGTAGTTTAAGGCATTCAAGAATAATGATACATCAACCACTTGGTGGTGCTAGGGGACAAGCTAGTGATATAAGAATTCAAGCTGATGAAATCTTATTTTTAAAAGAACGCTTAAATACAGAATTATCAGAAAGAACTGGTAAAGATTATGAGACTATAAAGGAAGATACTGATAGGGACTTTTACATGTCTCCAAAAGAAGCTGTTGAATATGGGTTAATAGACTTGGTATTAGATAAAAAACCTATTAGTAATACTTAGTTGAGTAATTGAGGTGTTCTTTCTTTTTCAGGTATTAAAGTGTATTTGGAAAGTATCTCAACAAATTCATTGCCATCTAAAGTCTCTTTTTCAATTAAAACATCAACTATTTTATCCATGGCTTCTCTATTTTTACTAACTAAAGAATAAGTCTCTTTATAGCAATCTTTGACCATTACTCTTACGCTTTCATCAATTTGTTTCGATATTGAGTCGGAAACCTCACTTCTTGTCATCAAATCTCTTCCAACAAAAACTTCCTGATTACCCCCTTCAAGAGCTATAGGTCCTAAATTACTCATGCCAAATCTAGTTACCATTTGTCTTGCCATAGAAGCAACTTGTTGAAAATCTCCTCCAGCTCCAGTTGTTACTTCTCCTTTTCCAAAAACAACGTCCTCTGCGGCTCTTCCTCCAAGAGCACCCATTATCCTTGCTTTTAACTGAGCTCTGCTAACAAGAGTTTGCTCATCATCTGGAGTAAACCAGGTCAACCCTTTAGCTTGACCTCTTGGAATAACTGTTACTTTTTGAACTGGATCATGAGCCTTAATTAATGATCCTATGATGGCATGACCAACTTCATGATAAGCAATTAATCTTTTACTTCTTCCATCAGTCAATGGAGTACCCTCCATTCCAGCAACAATTCTGTCCACTGAATCATCTATTTCAGCAATGCTTATTGATTCTTTTCTTCTTCTCGCCGTTAATATTGCAGCTTCGTTGAGCAAGTTTGCTAAATCTGCACCCGTAAAACCAGGGGTTCTTCTAGCAATACTTTCCAAAGTTAGATCCTTTTGGAGTTTTTTGTTTCTTGAGTGAACCTCAAGAATAGATAATCTGCCCTTAATATCAGGAGCATCAACTGTTACTTGCCTGTCAAATCTTCCCGGTCTCATTAAGGCAGAGTCTAAGACATCTGGTCTATTTGTTGCTGCAATTATAATTATTCCACTATTTCCCTCAAATCCATCCATTTCTGTAAGTAATTGGTTAAGCGTCTGCTCTCTCTCATCGTTGCCTCCTCCAATTCCTGCGCCCCTTTGTCTACCTACAGCATCTATCTCATCTATAAAAATTAAACATGGGCTATTTTCTTTAGCTCTCTTAAAAAGATCCCTTACCCTGCTTGCTCCAACTCCAACAAACATTTCAACAAATTCAGAACCTGAAAGAGAGAAGAATGGTACCCCCGCTTCTCCAGCAATAGCCTTTGCTAAAAGAGTTTTTCCTGTGCCAGGAGGGCCAACTAATAAAACTCCTTTTGGTATCCTTGCTCCAACTGATGTGAATTTTTCAGGTTTTTTTAAAAAAGTAACAACCTCTTCTAAGTCTTCTTTTGCCTCATTAACTCCGGCTACATCATCGAAGACAACTCCTGTTTCTGCCTCCATTGCAAATCTAGCCTTTGTCTTTCCAAATTGCATTGCTTGGCCAGGCCCACCAGGCATTCCATTTGATCTTCTAGCTAATAATATTAAACCTCCTATTAAAATTGCTGGAAAGAGAAGATTTCCTAGAATCCCTAAGGCTGGAGGAGCTGTATTAACTGGATGGACATCAAAACTTATTCCTTCATTCTTTAATTTATTTATTAGTTCAGGAGTTAACCCTGGTAAATCTACCCTCAATCTTTGTACTTTATTATCTAAATCAGAATCTATAGTTTCTACAACGGCGTTTCTTCCTCCATCAAAAATATCTACAGAAGTTACTCTTCCTGAATTAATATAATCTAAAAATCTTCCATAGCTAACCCTTGCAACCGCTGTATTCCTAGGTTGTACTATTGAATTAGTTGATTTTAAAGAATCTGTATTGGTTGAGGATAAAAATTGATAAGAAAGTGCAATAATTAAGAATATAGGTAAAGCCCATAGAATTATTGTTTTAAATTTTGGGTTCATTAATTTATTTCAGTTTATTATTATACGATTCTAGAATGAATTCTTTCGTTTCGTTGATATTCCCACTAATATTATGATTGTCATCTTTGTATAAGATTGAATAATGAAATTTGAAATTAAAGACAAAGTTAAATTAATTTTGCCACTATCTTATCTGAAAACCTCTGATAACATGCCAATGCTAAGACCTCCAGATTTAGTAGCAATTGATGAGGTTGGTGAAATTATATCTATTAGATCCCCTGAAACAGTGGAAATAAAGTTCAGAAGAGGATGCTTTTTAATTGATATTGATAAAATTGAAAAAACCTAATTAAAAATTGTTTATCCACTTATTTTTTATTTCATTACAAATTTTTTCATCACCAGTAATACTCAAGAAAGGCTTTGCGAAATATTTATTAGTTAATTTTTGAATATCTTTGGGCGATATAGCTTCTATTTCTTTAAAAGAATAATTTTTTGAACTTGGATATATTCCACAACTAATTAACTGAAGATCTCTTTGTAAAATTTCATCTAAAGATTGATTGCTTATAAGAAAAGCACTTTTCAATTTTTCTTTAGCTAAGAATATTTCTTTATCAGATATTAATGAAAATAATAATTCTTTCCACAATTTCGATAAAAGATCAAATGTAATTATTGCGTTTTTATTCGAAACAGATAAATAAATTAGAAAAGGAGCATTCTCTTTCCTTATGGGATTAAAAACTCCTACATCGTAAGTTAAACCATTTTTTTCTCTAAAAAGTTTGAAGAGAATAGAACTCATGCCAAATGAAAGATGCGATTCAAGTATTTTTAATGGCCAATATTCAATACTTTTCCTAGAACACGTTTGGTTCCCCAACATTATGATTAATTGATTTAATTTGTTATGTGAACTAACAAATCTAGATTCTGGACTTAGATTGTAAGTTGGAGAATTTATTTTTTTTGTAAACTTTATTTTGTCGAAATCTTTTGAGCAATTTTCAGTTATTTCTAAATTGTTAGAAATTAGATATTTTTCTCTGCAATTAAAATCTTTATATTCAGATACAACATCACTATATCTGATACTTAAAACATCTTTCTCATAACCAATGCAATTAAAAGCATATGGATGGTGTGAGTAAACAATCTTCCTCCATTTCTCAAAAGAAATATTAAAAGGGTTTTCCTTATCTTTTTTTATTGCATTTAAAATTGATTTTTTAACTATTTGAAATTGGCCTTCGGAAAGAAGTGGCTTACTAATTATTAAATCTAATAAAGGAAATAATTTATTGAAATGTGCATCTAATGATTTGAGGCTGATAAACATTCCATCTTCAAAAACTTCATGATTTAATTCTGCTCCATGAGATTCTATGAAATCTGAAAGTTCTAAATTCTCAAATCCCTCGCATCCTTTTGTAAGCAATGAACAAAGAACTTTATTTATGCCTTTTTTCCCATCCGCATCAAAATTACTTCCTCCATTTATCCAAATTATCGCAATCGAGAAATTTCTATTTAGATGATTCTGGAAATACCTTTTTATCATTAATTGGTAGATGCAAGAAGTGTAAAATTTTCCTTTGATAAAACCTTGATAATTTCTCTAAAATTATTTAAATTATTCCAGTATTTAAGATAAATATCTAAATTTTTTAGAGTATTTTTTCTTCCCCACAAAAGTTCATTTCCAAAAAATGAAGAAAGTTGAGTTGATGTTTCTAGATTAAAGACGTAATTGCTTTTAACAATATTGGTTGCTTTTCTGATCTCGTCGAGAGTCAAGTTTTCACAGTCTGAAATTTCATATATTATTTGATTGATTTGTTTCTCTACACTTTTTAAATCTTCTTTTTCACAACAAGCTTCAATAATTAATAGTCCCCCTAATTCTCCAGCATTTACATCAACATATACTGATTCCACAAGATCCTTTTCTTCCCTCAAGACTTTTACTAGTCTACTGTTTCTTCCTACTGAAAGTATGCATGCTAAGATTTCCAATCCAATAATATTTTTTTGATCATTTAGGCTTGGTATTCTCCAGGCCATAAATATTCTTGAAAATTCTAAATTGTCAAAAACAACCTCCTCTCTTCCTGTTCTTGCTAAAACATTAATTTTTTTACTTTTGTCATTTTTAAGATTTGAATTTCTATTAGACGTCTCCCTGATTATTCTTGATAAATCGTTATCCTCAAAAGCCTTATAAGTATCTTCACAGAGATTGCCAGCAATTGAAAAACATATTCCTTTATTTAAATAATGCTTAGTATGGAAGTTCTCCAGATCAGCTTTCTCCAATAATTTTATACTTTCTTCAGTACCTAAGATTGGTTTAGAGTAATTATCATTTTGCCAAACTCTTTCTAGAAAATAATTAAAAAGTTTCTCTTCAGGTTGATCATTTTGTTGCTTTATCTCATCAATAACTACACTTTTTTCTTTATTAAATTCATTAATGTTAATTTTTGGTGATAGAACAATATTTGTCAAAAGACCAAGTGATTCTTTAAAGTTACTTGGAGGTATGAGGACGTAGTAGTGTACATCATCATATCCTGTGGATGCATTGCTCATGCCACCAAGTGATTCAATTTTATGATCAAATTCACCTGGCATTATAGTGCTAGTCCCTTTAAAAATCATGTGTTCTAAAAAATGAGCTGTTCCATTCTTAAAAACTTCTTCAAATGAAGATCCTGCCTTACACCAAATATCTATGCTTATTAGCGGTAATTCCTTATTATCCACAAATACACATTTAGTATTGTTTAAATGGTTGTAATAGTGGATTTCTCCTAAATTCATTCAAATCTCTTTTAACCTTTATTTTGCTCCTTTTTAACCTTGTTGTCTGATACTTTAAGCAAAACTAAATTAACAGATTCTTTTATTTTGGACTTGTTACAAAATATTAGAGGTCGTAGATCTATGCTGGAAGAACTTAAATGTATAAAAATTGATCCAAAGCTTTCAAATATCACTCTTAACGAAAAAGACAGAGAAATATATATAGAAAACGAATTTCATAAAGCAAAAGGGTTTAGAAAGTTGCATATCGAAGTGGCTGAATTCTCAAGAAATCTAAAAATTTTACATTGTGTTTTTTTTCCAGATCCGAAATTTGATATTCCAATCTTTGGAATGGACTTAGTGAAAATTAATGAAATAGTTTCGGCTGCTATTGTTGATCTATCTCCTGTATCTAAAAATCAAGAGAAAAAGTATGAAGAATTTCTAGCTAAAGTTGATAAAAGTGGTTTCGCCTCTACAAGGGAAATTCCAAGCTGGGGGTCTATCTTCTCAAAGAATGTATTTTTTGCTTCTTTAAAAAATGAATCTGAAAAGAATTCTTTTTCCAAGATTGTTGATAGATATCTTTCAGTTCTAATTGATTTAAGTCGTAAAGCACATCCGGATGTAGATAAGAAAATTATTCAAGAAAGAATAGATTATCAAAAAAATTATTGTGTGCAACAAATGAAAAATGATAAGACAAAAATTGTTCTTTTAAAGTATTTCGATGAACAATGGGTTGATGATTATATAAAAAAAGTATTATTTGATTTTTATGAATAGGAATAAGTTTCAAAATCTAATTATTTTTTTATTATTTCTTTCACCTTTATCTCTTGGGATTATTGCTTGCTCAAATAATAATAAATCAAAGGAAGAAATATCTGAAGAATTAATCCCTACCATTAATTCAGTAGCAGCATTAGGTCAACTCTCACCAGCGGGAGAGATTAGAAAATTGGCACCACCTATAAGTCAGTTTGGTTCATCCCCAAGAATAAATGAACTTTTCGTCTCTGAGGGGGATTTCGTAAAAAAAGGAGATATTCTTGCAATTTTCGACAATATTGAGAAATTATATGCAGACCTTGAAAAAATGGATAATTTGATTAAGAATATTAATCTTGAAATAGCATTAAAGGAAGATCAAATAAAAAGATACGAATTAGCTGTAGAGAAGAATGCTTATTCTTTCGTTCAGTTATCTCAGAGGAAAGATGAATTATTGAAATTACAAAAACAAAAAATTATTAATGTAGCCGATAAAAAGAATATTGAGATAGATCTCTTTAATTCAAAACTTAGAAGCCCTATCGATGGTTTTATACTCTCAATCAATACAAGAGTTGGTGAGAGGCCTACAAATGAAGGAATCCTAGATATCGGATCTAGCCAGAATATGGAAGCTCTTATAGAAGTCTATGAATCTGATATTGATAGAGTCTTCATTTCTCAAAAGGTTGAATTAAGTAGTGAAAATGGGGGTTTCAAAAAAATACTAAAGGGTAAAGTAATTAGAATTAGTCCGCAGGTTAAACAAAGGAAGGTTTTATCAACTGATCCAACTGGTGATGCTGATTCACGTATTATTGAGGTACTTGTCCAACTCAATAAGGAATCGATAAAGTTGGTTCAAAATTATGCCGGCATGAAGGTAATTGCAAAATTTCTACCTTAATGAATTTTTCTTTTTTTAAATATAGAAAAATCCCTTTAGCTTGGTTGTTGCTCACTAGACAACCACTAAGACTCTTAGTAGCCATTGCAGGAATAAGTTTTGCTGGAATTTTGATGTTTATGCAATTAGGTTTTCGAGATGGATTATTTGATACTAGTGTGACTATTCATAAACTTTTAGACGCTGACCTTGTATTAATAAGTCCTAGATCAAAGAGCTCTATCAGTATGAGTGGATTCCCTAAAAGAAGATTGATTCAAACTCTTGCTTTAGATGAAGTAGAAAAGACTGCTCCTGTGAACTTAAATTACCTACTTTGGAGAAATCCAGAAAATCTTCGGACTAGATCGATACTAGCTTTAGGATTCAATCCTTCTGATTCTCTTCTTTTAAATGATGGATTCTCAAGAAAAGCTTATACACTGAATAATCCAGGAAGAGTACTTTTTGATAAACTTTCTAGACCTGAATTTGGACCAATTGAAGAATGGTTTTTGTCTGGTAAGAAAATTGAAACTGAGGTTGCAGGCAAAAGAGTTGTCGTCTCAGGACTTGTTGAGTTGGGACCTTCTTTTGGTGCTGATGGTAACTTAATAACAAGTCGAGAAACATTCTTAAGGCTATTCCCTGCGAATCCTAGAGGAAGTATTGAAATTGGATTGGTCAAGCTTAGAAAAGGATCTAATCCTGAATTTTTGTCTAGAATCTTAAATAATTCTCTTCCAAATGATGTACGTGTTCTCACAAAAAATCAATTTATTGAATTTGAAAAGAATTATTGGAAAAATAGTACAGCCATAGGTTTTATATTTAGTTTGGGAGCTTTGATGGGTTTCGTAGTTGGTTGTGTTGTTGTTTATCAGATTCTTTATAGTGACGTTACAGACCATCTTCCTGAGTATGCAACTTTATTGGCAATGGGATATAAGTTAAATTCTCTTTTCTTCGTTGTAGCTAGAGAAGGATTTTTCCTGGCATTATTTGGTTATTTACCTGCCTATTTCTCTGGACAAGTACTTTATTCAATTATAAGACATTCAACTAGGCTTCCAATTATAATGGATGCTGATAAGACAATTCTAATTTTTATATTAGTTTTGATTATGTGCATGGGATCTGCTGGTATTGCTATGCGCAAATTAATTGATGCAGATCCTGCAGAGATTTTTTAATATTGCGATAAAAAGATATGTTTAAAACTATAAATAAAGTTAGTAATAAAATTAATTACTCAAAGACTGTTTCAATCAATAATTTGAGTTATTTTTATGGGAGAAATGAAACTAAAAAACAAGTTCTTAATAATGTAAATTTGAGTATTGAGAAAAGCGAATTAGTTCTTTTAAAAGGTCCCTCAGGCTGTGGTAAAACAACTCTTTTAACTCTAATTGGTGCATTAAGAACATGCCAAAGTGGAAATTTAAAGGTTTTAAATAATCAATTAAATGGAGCATCAAGAAAAATAAGGCAGAAACTTAGAAGAAGTATTGGGATGATTTTTCAGGGACATAATCTACTTAGATGTTTAACTGCAGAACAAAATGT
>QCJI01000030.1 GCA_003216135.1 Prochlorococcus sp. AG-409-A22
TTACTGAATTCTTTTTTCTGAAGCATTAACCGTTTTAAGGTCATACATTTTTCCCATTCATTTTTGATATTAACGTTCGTTTCTTGTAATTCTTTTGAACCTAATTCGTCAATAATTAATCTTCTATACTCTTGTGAATCAAATAAAAAGCTGTCAGATTGGCCAGCAAAATCTATTAAAAAGCGTCCAAGTTCTTGTAAAAGTTTTTTATTTATTGATAAATCATTAAGAGTATATTTAGAAAGAACCTTATTATTTTTTTTAAAAGATTTTCTTTTGATAATTAATTCTGATAAATTTTTTTGAAAACCATTATTAATTAACCAATTATTAATTTGCAAAGAAGAAGAGAATTTTGACTCAATTAAACAATGATCTTTTCCTGGACGAATTAAGTGATTTAAAGGTATATTAGTTCCACCAAATAAAACATTTAAAGAATCCAATATTAGTGATTTTCCTGAACCTGAATCCCCTGTAAGAACATTTAAACCTTTTTCGAAATTAATTTCTATAATTTCAATTAAGGCAACATTCTTTAATTTTAATTGTATTAACATGATAAATCTTCCATATAAAGAAATTAGCTACTTTTTTCAAAAAATAAAGGGTTTAAATAAATAAAGTTATGAATGTAGATTTTTCAGATTTTATTGAAGTCTCTGGACTTCTGAATTATGATCCAGAAACAATTTCTAAAATTTACCGAAAGAATCCAAAAAGGTTATTAAAAAGATTGTGGCAAACGCTTATTCCAATATTTGCATATATTTTTTCTGTTGGATGGGATAAATTAACTGGAAAATTAAAACAAGAAAGAAACGCAAGATTAAGAGCCAAAGAGTTAACTAATTTATTAGTAGAATTAGGACCTGCATTTGTTAAAGCGGGTCAAGCTTTATCTACAAGACCAGATATTATTCCAGTAATTCTTTTAGAAGAATTATCCGAATTACAGGATCAATTACCAGGCTTTGATGGAAACAAAGCTATGGAACTAATAGAAGAGGATCTAAACTCAAAAATTGATGACATTTTTTTTATCTATTGAAAAAGAACCAATTTCTGCAGCATCTTTGGGACAAGTTCACAAAGCCATTCTAAAAAACCAAGAAATTGTTGCTGTTAAAGTACAGCGACCTGGTTTAAGAGAACAAATAACTCTAGATCTATATATTGTTAGAAATATTGCGTATTGGTTAAAAAATAATATTGGATTGATAAGAAGTGATCTAGTTGCATTGATTGATGAATTAGGTAAAAGAGTTTTTGAAGAGATGGATTACTTAAATGAGGCTGCAAATGCAGAAAAATTTAGAAATCTGCATAAGAATAATCAAATGATTGCCGTTCCTAAAATATATAAAGAAATAACATCAAGAAGAGTTTTAACAATGGAATGGATCGATGGAACAAAACTTACAAATTTAGAAGACGTTAAAAAATTAGGTATAGATCCAGACAAAATGATTGATATAGGAGTTCAGTGTAGTTTAGAGCAACTTTTAGAACATGGTTTTTTTCATGCCGACCCCCATCCAGGTAATTTATTAGCTTTGAAAGATGGCAGATTATGCTACTTAGATTTTGGAATGATGAGTGAAGTTTCTAGGGAATCTAGATCTGGTTTAATCCAAGCAGTTGTTCATTTAGTAAATAAAAACTTTGATAAATTATCAGAAGACTTTGTAAAGCTTGGATTCTTATCGGAAGAAGTTAACCTTGAACCGATCGTTCCAGCTTTTCAAGATGTATTTATAAATGCCGTAGAGGAAGGTGTCTCGAAAATGGATTTTAAAAGCGTAACTGATGATATGTCAGGAGTGATGTATAAATTCCCATTTAAATTACCACCATACTATGCACTTATAATTAGGTCATTACTAACTTTAGAAGGGATTGCTCTTAGTGTTGATCCAAACTTTAAAATATTAGGAGCAGCTTATCCATATTTTGCAAGACGGTTAATGGAGGATCCTGACCCGGAACTGAGAGAAAGTTTAAAAGAAATGCTCTTTGATAACAAAAAATTTAAATGGGACCGACTAGAAGATCTTCTTTCAAATGCTGCAAAACAAACAAATTTAGACTTAGAAAAACTTTTAGATGAAATAATAAATCTTCTTTTTTCTCCTAAGGGAGGATTTCTCAGAAACGAAATAATTGAAAGTTTAACAAATCAAATCGATTCAATTGGTTTCACATTTTTAAAAAATTTCAACAACTTCCTTCCAAAATCTATTAAATTAAATATTAATAGTGATAATAATAATTTAAATGACATAATAATATACATTGAACCATTAAAAAATTTCTTAGAAATTTTACAAAAATTACCTGGATACTCAATTGATATTTTTCTGAAGAGAATTCCGAGACTTATAAACGAACCTTACACAAAAGAAATGAGTTTTAAAATAGCTAAAAAAGTAACAGAAAAAGGAGTAGTAAGACTTGTAAAAATTGCTGCAGGTACAAATATTTAAAATGAAATTTTCTAAATATATAATTCCTAAAATCAGCTTAATTTTAATTAGTAATGCATTTTTCTTTAATACTCCAGAAGTTAAATCGGCAGAAAATATTAAAATAATTTATAGCATATTTTCTAGAACAATTGAAGTGGATTCTTTAAAAAAATTTGCTGAAGAAGGTTATGCATCAGACAATTTAAGAAGAATTTTAAGAGCAACTGGATCTTCAGATGAAAAAATTAAATATACATTAAACAAAAATTTTGAAGTTCCAATTACTATTGCAAGCAAGTTAATTAATTCCGAGATAGGCAATGTCTTTTTAACAAGACTTTCATCAATAATTCATCCAAGTAGAGCAAAAGATGAAAGAACTGGTAAGCTTGCTCTAAAAGCAAGCGTAATACAAGGTTTAAACTTAGGAGATGGAAAGATAAATCTTCTTAATTTTTTTGATGCATATCCAACTAAAACTGTTATTTTAAATGTCAACGCTTTGAGCAAAGTTTTGAATAAAGTAGAATCAATTACAGAATTATTAGACTTTTTCACAAATTCTCCTCTAGAGAAAATTAAAACAAATTAAATAATTATGTTATTAATAAATACAATCAAAAACAAACTTCGTCTCTCCTACAGAAAAAAAAGATGGCCTGGCTTAATTCATGCTTATAAGGATTATCTACCAGTTACATTAAATACTCCTATTGTCTCTCTAAATGAAGGCAATACTCCCTTAATACTCAGTAATTCAATTAGTCAATTAATTGGAAACGGAACAAAAGTTTATTTAAAATATGATGGCCTTAATCCTACTGGATCTTTCAAAGATCGAGGAATGACAATGGCAATTAGTAAAGCAAAAGAAGAAGGTCAACAAGCAGTAATTTGTGCTAGTACTGGAAATACTTCTGCTGCCGCAGCTGCTTATGCTTCTAGAGGTGGATTAAAATCATATGTTTTAATCCCTGAAGGTTATGTTGCTCAAGGAAAGCTTGCTCAAGCTTTGATGTATGGCGCGGAAATAATATCTATAAAAGGTAATTTCGATAAAGCTTTAGAAATAGTAAGAGAATTATCTACAAAATATCCAATAGAACTTGTAAATTCTGTTAATCCATACCGAATACAAGGTCAAAAAACTGCAGCCTTTGAAATAGTGGATGACTTAGGTCATGCACCGGATTGGCTTTGTATTCCAATGGGAAATGCAGGAAATATAACTGCATATTGGCTAGGTTTTCAAGAGTATTTAAAAATAAAAAGAAATTTAAAATTACCAATAATGATGGGTTTCCAATCTGAAGGTTCTGCACCATTAGTAAATAATATAATTGTTGAAAACCCAGAGACAATAGCAACAGCTATTAGAATTGGAAATCCCGTTAATAGAGAAAAAGCAATACAAGTTAAAAAAGAAAGTAAAGGTGACTTTCAGTCTGTTACAGACGAAGAAATAATCAATGCTTATAAAATACTTGCTAAAGAAGGGGTTTTTTGTGAACCTGCAAGCGCAGCATCAGTTGCAGGATTAATAAAAAATAAAAACAGAATAAAGAAAGAATCAACTATTGTTTGTGTTTTAACTGGAAATGGTTTAAAAGATCCTGATTGTGCAATCAAAAATAATGATGCGATTTTTAGAAAAAATGTTGAGCCTTCGTTACAAGATATAAGTAAAATATTAGGATATTAGGCAAACAATAAAATTAGTGTCTGTGGAAACAGAATAAAACTAAAACATAATTGTTGATAAACAGTTAAATACAAATTAAAAATGTTAAATTATCTTTCTTAAATTTAATAAATTAAAAAAAAATCCACATCAATAAATATCTTTCCACAGATATTATTTTACTAAACTTGTTTTTCAGAAAGGTTTTTAATCAAAATTCCACAATTTCCACAAAAACTACTACTACTATATATTTTTTCTTTTATAAATTTTATTAATAGAAACAAAGAAGAAAATAACTTATTGAATTTCATTTATTAAAAAAGTATATTGTAGATATCAAAATAATAATCAGGCGTGATGGAGATTGTTTGCAATCAAAATGAATTAAATAATGCTATTCAACTAGTAAGTAAAGCAGTTGCTTCAAGACCCACTCATCCTATTCTTGCAAATATACTTTTAACAGCTGATCAAGGAACTAATAAAATTAGTTTGACAGGATTCGATTTGAATTTAGGAATACAAACTTCTTTTGATGCAAAAGTTAAAAATAGTGGAGCCATTACAATTCCTTCAAAACTATTATCAGAAATTGTAAATAAATTACCAAGTGAAAACCCAGTTAATTTGGTGGTTGATAAGAATTCAGATAATATTTTAATAAAAAGTGATACAGGTACATTTAATTTAAAAGGTATTCCATCTGATGATTATCCAAACTTACCATTTGTTGAGAGTGGGACATCTTTAAATATTGATCCGAATTCCTTTTTACAGGCTTTAAAATTGACAGTCTTTGCGAGTAGTAATGATGACTCAAAGCAACTACTTACAGGGGTTAATTTCACATTTAAGCAAAAATATTTAGAATCTGCCTCAACAGATGGTCATAGATTAGCTGTAGTACTTATAGGTAATGAAGAAAATATTGAAGACAAAGAAAATTCTTCTCTTAATGAAGATAACTTTTCAGTTACTATTCCAACTAGATCATTGAGGGAAATTGAAAAACTTTTAAGTTTAAGAAGTAGTGAAAAATCAATCAAATTATTTTACGATAAAGGACAAGTAGTATTTATTTCTTCTAATCAAATAATTACAACTAGAACTCTAGAAGGAGATTATCCTAATTATTCTCAATTAATACCAGATAATTTTTCAAAACTATTTATTTTTAATACAAAAAAATTAACTGATGCTTTAGAAAGAATTGCTGTTTTAGCTGATCAGCAGAGTAGTGTTGTAAAGATTAAGTTGGATGAAAATAATTTAGCTCTTATAAGTGCTGATGCACAAGATATAGGAAGTGCTAATGAATCTATACCTGTTTCTTATTCTGGAGAAAAATTCGATATTGCATTTAATGTTAGATATCTGCTTGAAGGCTTAAAAGTTATTTCATGTGAAAATGTATTATTAAAATGTAATCTCTCAACTACTCCAGCTGTTTTTGTTCCAGAAGATAATATTAATTCTTTTACTTATTTAGTTATGCCTGTTCAGGTACGTTCTTAAATTGAAATTACCAAAAGAATTTTTATTAAGTGAATTATTAAATCGCAATGTTAAGGGAAATATGAGCCTTAATTATGGAAATGGAGAAAATGTTTGGATGCATCCTCCAGTTCATAGAATTTTAGGATGGTACTCTCGTCCTTCAAATTTTGATTTAAAACGAAATGTTTGGAGATTAAATCAAATTAGTCAAATTATAGATAATGAAATTTATGTAAAAGGTGAACCCGCTATTTCTGATTTGGCAACTTTGAATAGGTTTCCTACATTGATACAAGCTGGTTTGATAAATTCTAAAGGCTCAAAGATAGGATTTATTGCAGATTTTTTATTTGATATGAAAACAGGAGATATTAAATATTATTTAGTTTCTAGATCTAATCCTAAAATTCCTGGTTCCAGTAGGTGGAAATTAAATATTGATGATATTAATGATCAACAACCCGGATTAGTATTTTGTTCAAGTTCTACCTTAGATGATTTAATTTTAATAAAATCTAGTATTAAATATGAATTTTTAAAAAAAGGGAAAAAAGTTTTTGATAGGGTTAGCGATATTAAAAATATTGCTTCAAATAAATTGGAGGATTGGCTTGAAGAAGATGAAGATATAAACCAAAATTTAGATTTTAAAGAAAAAAGTTTTTATAATGATAACAATAAAACAAGATCTTTTAGCGAGAAAAGAGAAGATGACCCATGGATTTGAATAATGATAAATCATGTTAATCCTGATTCTTTTGATATAAGTGAAGCACTTAAATTTGAAAACTTAACTAAGGATGATTTTAAAGAAATTTGTAAAAGATTAGGAAGAAAGCCAAATAGAACGGAATTAGGAATGTTTGGAGTTATGTGGTCTGAACATTGTTGTTATAGAAACTCAAAACCTCTTCTAGCAAATTTTCCAACAAAAGGTAAGAATATTTTAGTTGGTCCTGGAGAAAATGCTGGTGTTATTGATGTTGGGAATAATCAAAAACTTGTTTTTAAAATTGAAAGTCATAATCATCCATCTGCTATTGAGCCATTTCAAGGAGCTGCAACTGGAGTTGGAGGTATATTAAGAGATATTTTTACAATGGGTGCAAGGCCAATAGCAGTTTTGAATTCATTGAGATTTGGTAATCTTGATAAATTATCTAATGTTTCTTTACTTCGGGGTGTAGTTTCAGGTATTTCTCATTATGGTAATTGCGTTGGTGTACCAACTGTTGGCGGAGAAATTGATTTTGATGAAAGTTATTCTGGAAATCCTTTAGTAAATGTTATGGCTTTAGGACTGTTGGAAACTGAAGAAATTGTTTGCTCAGGAGCTAATAAAGTTGGTTCTCCCGTTTTATACGTAGGAAATACAACAGGAAGAGATGGTGTTGGAGGTGCTAGTTTTGCTAGCTCAGAATTAACTACTAGTTCATTAGATAATAGACCTGCTGTTCAGGTGGGTGACCCATTTATTGAAAAAAGTCTTATTGAAGCTTGTTTAGAAGCCTTTAAAACTGGCGACGTTATAGCGGCTCAAGATATGGGAGCAGCGGGATTGACATGTAGTAGTGCAGAAATGGCTGCAAACGGTAGTTTAGGTATATCGATTGATTTGGATTTAGTTCCTTCTAGAGAGAATAATATGTCTGCTTACCAATATTTGTTATCTGAATCCCAAGAGAGAATGTTGCTTGTTGTCAAGCAAGAAAAATTAAATCATCTTATTAAGCTGTTTAAAAAGTGGGGACTTTTTGCAAATGTGATTGGTGAAGTAATAGAAACTAAAGAGGTTGTTATTTTTCATAAGAGTAAAATCGTTGCTCAAATTCCTACTTCTGCTCTATCTGATGATACTCCTATTAATTTTCATAAGGCTATGAATAATCCACCTAATTATTTGCTTAAGAAATGGGAATGGACAGAAAATAATTTACCAAAAATATATGATAATAAAATTTTATCTATGAAGGAAAATAAGTATTTTAATTTTTCTCAAATCATTCTAAAACTTCTTTCTAATCCTTCAATAGCATCAAAACAATGGATATATAAACAATATGATTCTCAAGTTCAAGCAAATACAGTTTTTAAACCTGGAGGATCAGATGCAGCTGTAATAAGATTAAGACCCCAAAGTGAAAAAAATAAAAATCAGATATTTCCTGGTGTCGCAGCATCTGTAGATTGCAATAGTCGATGGGTTGCTCTTGATCCTTTTAGAGGAAGTATTGCTGCAGTAGCTGAATCTGCTAGAAACGTGAGCTGTGTTGGTGCTGAACCAATTGCAATTACAAATAATTTAAATTTTTCATCCCCTGAAAACGAAATAGGATACTG
>QCJI01000031.1 GCA_003216135.1 Prochlorococcus sp. AG-409-A22
ATAGAAAAATAATGACAGTATAGTTATGCTTTTCTAAACCAATTAAAAATCACCCGCAATATATCTGGCAGACATAAGCAGAGGATGGAAAGAATAGGAACAAGAATTACTTTTTTTTGCACGAAAAACTTAAAAAATCTAGCAAAATATAATTCTGAGACTACTTGGGTATGTATAGGATTACCTGGGAACAAAAAAAATACGGAGAGGGTGGGATTCGAACCCACGAATAGTTACCTATTAAACGATTTCGAGTCGTTCGCTTTCAACCACTCAGCCACCTCTCCTTATTTAAAGAATATGTATAAAAATAAAATCATATTATCTTCTGCCTAAATATCTTAATTTTATTTCCAACCTGCATCTTTCATCAATCTTATTGCGAGAGGATTATTAATTCCAAGATCTTCTGTTGTAACCTTATCAGGTGTAAATTCTCCAAAGTTTTTAACTATTTCATTTTGATTAACTTCCTTTAAAGGATGTTCAAAAGTTGGAGCTGCTAAGCCTTTACTTCCTTCAGGTGATGCTAAGAATTCGAGCAACTGAATAGCTTCGGATTTGTTTTTTGCATACTTTGCAACACCTCCAGCACTAATATTCACATGTGCAGGATTAGGTGTAATTACAGATGTTCTTTTGGCATACAATGAATCTCTCCTGCCATTAATACCATCCAACATTCTTGCAACATAGTAATGATTCACAATCCCTACTCCACACTTTTTCTTAGAAACTGCTCTTATTATTGCAATATCCCCAGGGAAAAAAGGTTGAGAAACATTAGCAATCATTCCCTTTAACCAAGCTTTAGTTTTTGATTGCCCTATGTTAACGATTTGATTAGCAACTAAAGATTGATTATATGGACTTTTTCTGTTTCTTAAACATACTTTACCTTTCAAAGAAGGATTAGCTAAGTCTGTGTAATCGTTAATCTTACTTACATCTACAACTTTCGGATTGGCTACCATAACCCTAACCCTTCTAGTTAGTGCATACCATTCCTTACCAGGATCTTTCAAACCAACTGCAAATATTATTTCAGGTTAAATTTAAGCGATATATTTTTATTCGATATAGAGAAGTATTTAACTTATATCAATTCATTCGATGAAATTTTAAAAAATTATAGTCCCTAAAATAGAACAATTTAAAATTATACGGAGAGGGTGAAATTCACTTTCAACATAAATAGGCACATACTGGACTATATGGGACTTATTTTTGAGCGATTAAGTACATACCCACCAACACACCCACCAACACCAAAAACTTGCAGATACTGGACGAAACTGTACTCAAAAACACTTTAAAATCATTAAATTTTTGATCCTTCTAAAAGTATTTCAGATATTAATAGTTAGATTTATCAAAATAGTAAAAATTTATGTTTGTAAGTATTGATTTATGCCTAGTCCCAATTGGGGTTGGAACTTCTTTGTCACCTTACATAAGAGAGTGTATTGAAGTTATAAAAAGTGAAGGACTTAACTATGAATTAGGTGCGAATGGAACTGCAATAGAAGGAGATTGGGATAAAGTATTTGAATGCGTTAAAAAGTGCCATAAAAAAATTCATTCAAAAGGTGCTCCTAGAATTTATACAACGATGAAAGTAAATACAAGAACTGATAAAGAACAAAATTTCTCAGATAAAGTAAAAAGTGTATTAGAGAAGTAATGAAAAAGCAAAACTGGAGGCATTAAGAAAATGAAGAAAGAACATAATTATGCAGGTGGATTGTCTAATTACATTGTTTTGAAAGGAGAGAAGGAAGTGATCTTTTATTTGCATAATCCATATCCAGATTGCTTGGAAATTCCTGCAATAATGAATGCAAGATTCCCAGAGGATTACAAGAGCATAGTTGTGAATTCTTTGGATGAGTTCAAAAAGTATGGAGAGAAAGTATGACTAAATGGGATGATAAATCTTGGCAGAAAGAATTCTTGGAGATGAAGTTCCATTCACCTGCAGATATCAAACTGCTAACTGAAGGTGTAAAAGGATTGATAGGTGCTTGGCGTTTAGGTGTTCTGAATCAGGAATACAAAAGACTGAAGAAAATACAAGAGGAGCAACAACAGCAATGAAAGACGAAATAGATTGGAAAAAAGAATTATTAGAAAGTGGAAGATTTAACGACCAATTTTCCAAAGGTCTTTTAGAAAATGGTGCAAAGAACTTCATGCAAGGAATATATCTTGGATATATGTATTCCAGATGGAGAAAGATCAGAGGTCTAGACCAAGATGATCCTGTAGAAAACGAAGGTCAAATACAATCTTCATATAAAGAGTTTGAGAAGAAAATTAAATGAAGATGATACCTAATTACCTCCAGAAGAATCTGAACAACCCCATTATTATCAAGTGATCTTGAGGAATCCACCAACACCAAAAACTTGCAGATATTGGATGATAATGAACACATAAAGGTGTATGATTTTAATAATTAATTAGACTAAAAATAAAAAGAGTTTTAAAGACTGTATTTCTGGGTTCAATTGTATTGACGGCAATACCTTTTTTAGGTTCTTGTAGCAAAAATGGTGGGAAATGTCCTCAAGGTTTTTTATCAATAGGAGGTGGTTATTGTAGGAATATTGATTGCAGAGAAATGAAAAATATGTGGGATGGAGATAGTTCCTTAAGAAAACGAATGAAAGAAGAAGGTATGTCATGTTCTGGGTTAAGTTATCCAATATGGGGCAACCAAACAATTCGTGCTAATTAGGTTTAAATTTTAGATCCAAAAATTAGTAAATTATTAAAGGAAAGATTGCTCACGAAGAATAGAAAAATAATGACAGTATAGTTATGCTTTTCTAAACCAATTAAAAATCACCCGCAATATATCTGGCAGACATAAGCAGAGGATGGAAAGAATAGGAACAAGAATTACTTTTTTTTGCACGAAAAACTTAAAAAATCTAGCAAAATATAATTCTGAGACTACTTGGGTATGTATAGGATTACCTGGGAACAAAAAAAATACGGAGAGGGTGGGATTCGAACCCACGAATAGTTACCTATTAAACGATTTCGAGTCGTTCGCTTTCAACCACTCAGCCACCTCTCCTTATTTAAAGAATATGTATAAAAATAAAATCATATTATCTTCTGCCTAAATATCTTAATTTTATTTCCAACCTGCATCTTTCATCAATCTTATTGCGAGAGGATTATTAATTCCAAGATCTTCTGTTGTAACCTTATCAGGTGTAAATTCTCCAAAGTTTTTAACTATTTCATTTTGATTAACTTCCTTTAAAGGATGTTCAAAAGTTGGAGCTGCTAAGCCTTTACTTCCTTCAGGTGATGCTAAGAATTCGAGCAACTGAATAGCTTCGGATTTGTTTTTTGCATACTTTGCAACACCTCCAGCACTAATATTCACATGTGCAGGATTAGGTGTAATTACAGATGTTCTTTTGGCATACAATGAATCTCTCCTGCCATTAATACCATCCAACATTCTTGCAACATAGTAATGATTCACAATCCCTACTCCACACTTTTTCTTAGAAACTGCTCTTATTATTGCAATATCCCCAGGGAAAAAAGGTTGAGAAACATTAGCAATCATTCCCTTTAACCAAGCTTTAGTTTTTGATTGCCCTATGTTAACGATTTGATTAGCAACTAAAGATTGATTATATGGACTTTTTCTGTTTCTTAAACATACTTTACCTTTCAAAGAAGGATTAGCTAAGTCTGTGTAATCGTTAATCTTACTTACATCTACAACTTTCGGATTGGCTACCATAACCCTAACCCTTCTAGTTAGTGCATACCATTCCTTACCAGGATCTTTCAAACCAACTGGCACATCTTTTTCTAAAGATGATGAATTTATACTTTGCAGCAATCCAGATTTAGCAGCATTAGTTATTCTCGCAGCATCAACCAATAAAATTAAATCTGCTTGTGAATTTTTTCCCTCTCTTCTTAATCTTTCTATTAATGAGATACCAGCTGCTTCTATAAGCCTTACTTTTATACCTGTTTCTTCTGCAAATTTCTTATATACCCCTCTATCTGTATTGTAATGTCTTCCTGAATAAACTTTAACTTCTCTTTCTGTAGAATTAGCAGGTGTATTAATATTGAAAAATAATGTAAATGCCAAGGCTGAAAAAATTATTTTCTTTAATTTTTGCACTTTTAAAATCTAGTATCTATGGTTACTGTATATATAATTAAAGGCTAAAAAACCTAAAAGATATTTTATATACACAAGTGTGTATCAAATTTAGCGCAAACAATGAATTATTTAACTCAAAAGTTACTGAACAACGAAGAAATAAATTCTATAAAAACAAAAATCAATAAAGATGAAAAACTTTGGGAGAATGGTAAAAAAACTGCTGGCTCTTTTGCTGCCAATGTAAAAAACAACTTACAATTATCAAAAAACTCTGAAATATCAAAAGCATTTACTAACTTTATATCAAAAAAGATACTTGCAAATCCATTAATTAAAAGCTTCACGTTACCGAAAACTATTCATGGAGTTATGTTTACAAAATCCTCTCAAAACATGAAATATGGTAGGCATATTGATAATCCCTATATGTCCACAGGGAGGTCAGATTTATCTTTTACAATTTCTTTAACGGACAAAAGTCAATATGAAGGAGGAGAACTTGTCATTGAGACTCTTAATGCTGAAAATTCATTCAAACTTAACTCAGGAGAAATAATAATTTATCCCAGTACATATTTACACTCGGTGAATGAGGTTAAAAGTGGAGAAAGATTAGTATGTGTTGGATGGATAGAAAGCTATGTAAAATCAATTGAAGAAAGAGAATTTTTATTTGATTTAGAAGCCGGCGCTAAAGGATTATTGGCTAAATACGGGCGATCGGATGAACTAGACCTTGTATACAAGTCATATTCGAATTTACTTAGATTACTTGGAAGCTAAAAGAATCATTTTATACAACAAATAGAAAAGAGCCATAAAAAATTTTAATATAAATAAAGAACATTTATTTACATATGCCAAAGAGAAGCTCCATAGCATTATTTATAGCTGCCACAAGTGCACTAGCTATAACATCAGCTGAAGATATTTCTTTAAAAGCTGGAGAAAATGATTTAGGAGGTCTCAAAGAATGGAATACTGATATGGCAATAGAGGCTGATTTCATTCTTGATGATGAAGCTCAAAGATTAGCTGATGAGGCACAACAATCAAGCACTTGTATTCCCATTGGAGAGGGTGAAAACTGTTGGTAAGTAGTTATATTGTCTTAATAATTACATAAAATTTTTATAAAAAAAAACACCCTTTATAGGGTGTTTTTAGTTTCAGTAAAAGTTTAGTTCTTACTCTTATTTAAAATTTGAATACAGAAGTTAAAGCGAAGCCGAGGATATCATCTTCGGTGTCATTTAGGACATCAGAACCTCCAAAAACTGCAGGTCTAATTTCTATTGAATCATTTGGTCTAAAGGAATAATAAGCTTCCCAAACGAATGGATCAACTTCCCCAGTATCTGATCCATCAGCCATTTCAGTAACTCTTAATGGCTGAGTAAAAGCAACTCCAATTCTGTCATCAGCCTGGAACATATCTCTCCAGGTAAGTCCTACAAAATAACTATCAGCTTTTTCAGATACAGCTCCAGAAGCATCATCTAAGGTTTTTATGTCATAACCAAGAGATACTTCAGGAGTTCTTGTACCAGAATTATCTGGTCTCCAGTAAGCTCTTAATGCATAACCGGTTGTATCATCTCCGTCTCCTGACATGTTAACGGCCCTAGTAGTAGCATTGTATGAATGAGAAGTCCAGCCCTGAGCATCAGATAATGTAGCTGAAACATGCCAATTGTCAGTGGTGTAAGCAATCTGTGTATCCCACTTGTTTTGATCATTTTTGCCTAACATTCCATCTTCAGTGTCAGCATCCTTAGTAACAATATTTGAAGCGATTCCAAAACCACTTTCATTCTCATACTTGAATCCATAACCAATATCAGTACTTGCTCCGAAGTTAGAGTTTCCACCTAGCTTCATAGATTTCAAAACACCTGGCTGGTATATAGAAGGTGTTATGTACATGTAGTAGTTCTCAATTCTTGGACCTACAAATGCAGTGACCTCATCTGTAACATTCCATGAATACCAAATTTTGTCTATACGAAATTCAGTATTTCCTGCATCGTCTGTGTTTTTAGTTTCAATGTGATAAGTTTGCTTATTGCCCCATGTATCACCATTGTCTCCACCCTTAAGACGAACATAAAGATTATCATCACCAGTAAAACTTGTGTTCAAGTTCATTGTGTATGTATAACCTGTTTGAACTCCTTGAGGATTTCCGTCTGCATCCATTTCATCAGCGCCGTCAATAGCACCAATCCACATTACAGCTTTACCATCAAGGGTGGTTGTATCAGAGAAGCTTCCTGCCTCAAAATCGTATTGCTGAGCTTGTAACGCGTCAACACTTTCTTCAACTGTCGCTAGCTCGTTAACTTGGTTAACGAAAGTTTTACTATCAATTCTTTTAGAATTACGTTCGCTACGAACGTAGCTATTCATACCATCATGGTTTAGGGAGTCGGAAGCTTGAGCGGCTATCGGAGCAATTAAGCTCATAGCTGTTCCTGCTACCAACATTTGTTGGAAGAGTTTCATTTTACCTCACACGAAAATAGCCCACAAAGTGGGTACTTAAATTGTATCGACTGTAACCAGAGAAAGATGAAAAATTAGTTTCATACTATTGTATATTTTTATACTCTTGAGTGTTTCAATGAATATCTAGTTAAAGTTAACTTTCTCTGATTAGAGGATATTCCAGATATTCTCTTTCCTCAATCCAAGATGATGCAACTTCCCTAGCTAATTTTCGAATCTTTTCGATATATTGAGCACGATCAGTTACAGATATAACTCCTCTTGCATCTAATAAATTAAAAGTGTGACTACATTTTAGGACAAAATCAAGAGACGGATAAGTAAGTTTGTTTTCAATTAATTTGTTAGCTTCATCTTGATAAATTTCAAATAATTTTCTTAGATTTTCAGGACTAGATTCGGTGAAATTATATGAACATTGACTCTTTTCAAATTGAAGCCATATATCACTATATTTTAAATGCTTGTTCCAATTGAGTTCCCAAATACTTTCTTTATCCTGTAAGAACATTGCGATTCTCTCTAATCCATAAGTTATTTCAATTGGTATTGGATTACAATCTATACCCCCGCATTGCTGAAAATAAGTAAATTGGGTAACTTCCATTCCATCCAACCATACTTCCCAACCCACGCCCCAAGCCCCAAGCGTTGGCGATTCCCAATTATCTTCTACAAATCTTATGTCATGATTTTTGGGATTAATTCCTAGTGATTCTAAAGAAGTCAAATATTTTTCTTGTATTCCTTCAGGAGAAGGTTTAATTATTACTTGATATTGAAAGTAATGTTGAGCCCGATTTGGATTGTCGCCAAATCGACCATCAGTTGGCCTTCTGCATGGTTCAGGATATGCCACTTTCCAAGGTTCAGGTCCAATGGCTCTTAAGAAAGTATGAGGATTCATAGTGCCAGCGCCCTTTTCAGTGTCATAAGGCTGCATAAGCAAACATCCTT
>QCJI01000032.1 GCA_003216135.1 Prochlorococcus sp. AG-409-A22
AGGTCCGAGTGGTTCATGTGCTGCTGAAATACTTGCTAAATCAGGAATAAAAACTTGGCTTTTTGAAAGAAAATTAGACAATGCCAAACCCTGTGGTGGGGCAATTCCTCTTTGCATGGTAGAAGAATTTGACTTGCCAGAGTCAATTATCGACAGGAAAGTAAGACATATGCGAATGATTTCCCCGTCAAATAGAGAAGTAGATATAAGTTTAGATAAGGTTTACGGAAAAAGTGATAATGAATTTATAGGAATGTGCAGAAGAGAAGTTATGGATGCTTTCATGAGAAACAGGGCTGCTGATCTTGGAGCCACCTTAATAAATGGATTAGTCACTTCAATTGACACGGGAAATAACAACCAAGGACCATATAAACTTACATATTCTGATTATTCTTCTGGAGAAAAGAAAGCAGAACTAAAAGAAATTACAGTTGATATTTTAATTGGGGCAGATGGAGCCAATAGCAGAGTTGCTAAAGCTATGGATGCAGGGGATTACAAAGTGGCTATAGCATTTCAGGAAAGAATTAAATTACCAAAAAAAGAAATGAGTTATTATGAGGACCTTGCTGAAATGTATGTAGGAACAGATGTTTCTCCTGACTTTTATGGGTGGGTGTTCCCTAAATATGACCATGTTGCAGTAGGAACAGGGACAATGCAGAAAAATCAATTATTAATAAAAGGTCTTCAGGAAGGAGTAAGGAATAGAGCAAAAAAAAGGCTTGTAAATGGTGAGGTTATAAAAGTTGAGGCTCATCCCATTCCTGAGCACCCAAGGCCTAGAAGAGTTGTTGGGAGAATGGCTTTAGTAGGAGATGCGGCTGGTTATGTTACTAAGAGTTCTGGAGAAGGAATATATTTTGCCGCAAAGAGCGGAAGAATGTGTGCAGAAGAAATTGTTGAAGCTTCAAAAAATGGAGAGGTTATCCCTTCAGAAAACGATTTAAAAAATTACTTAAAAAAATGGGATAAAAAATATGGAGCAACATATAAGGTACTAGAAATTCTACAAAATATTTTTTACAGAAATGATTCAGCCAGAGAAGCGTTTGTAGAAATGTGTGATGATATGGATGTTCAAAGACTAACTTTTGATAGTTATTTATACAAAAAAGTTGTCGCAATGAAACCAATACAGCAAATTAAACTTACCATGCTTACCTTAGGATCAATTTTAAGAGGAAAAGCACTTGCGCCATTAAATTACAAACCTGTAGATAGTGCTGTAAGAGAAGAAAAAGAAGTTGAAAAAATGCTTAAAAACTATTCAATTAAAGGTGGCATTAAAGTTAAGAGTTCAAAAGGGTAAAGTCAGCAATTCTTAAGGAGTAATTTCTAATAAGACTTAGTAAATTAAGTCGATTATTTCTTATTTTTAGATCATCTGACATTACTAAAATCCCATTTTCATTATCGAACAAATCCTTAATATTGTTAGCATTAATTTCAAACAAATTAATAAGTTTCATATAGTCAAAATTGTCTGAGTAAAAAAGCTTTTCTAATTCTCCAACAAATTTAAAAACTTTTGATTCGCACTCTTCTTCAAAAAGATCCGGTGTGACATAATTTTTTGATAATAAAATATCTTTATCTAAATTTCCTCTATTAGCTAGTTTGCTAACCCTTGTAATTACATTCTGAATTTTATCAAACTCATCTTTTTCTTTTAAAAGAGCAATACATTTAATTCTATTTTTTAAATCAACAATATTTATTATTCTTTGTTTATAAAGTTCATCCGAGGAACATATTGCTTTAACGATTTCTTTATCTAGCAGAATTTCTTCAAGGTGATTAATAATTCTTTGAATTAGAAACTCAATTAAATCATCTAAAACTTTCTCTTTTATAAAATTCAAATTAGGCAATGAAACCTTCCACAAATCAAGAAGATCATCAAAAATATTTTCTAAAGATAAATCAAGTTCAAAATCCCAAATTATTTTAATCACTCCATTTAAATTTCTTCTTAATGCATAAGGGTCAGAAGATCCAGTTGGTCGTTTACCAGAAATAAAAATACTTATTAAAGTTTCAATCTTATCTGAGAGAGAAACTATTGCTCCATATTTTGAAGAAGGCAAACTATCTTTATAAAAAGAAGGTAAATAATGTTCTGATACAGCCAAACACACTTCTTCGCTAAAACCTTCGTTTTTAAGATATTTACCCCCCATTATGCCCTGCAACTCTGGAAATTCATAAACAATTTCACTACATAAGTCATTCTTGCAGTATTTAGCTGCTTCTATTAATTTTTTAATATCTAAAGATTCATCATTTAAACATTTAAAAACCATTTTTGTCACGTCCTCAATTCTCTCCACTCTTTGAAAAACATTGCCCATCCCTTTCAAATAAGAAACAGATTTAAGTTTTTGATTTCTTTCATTTGAAGATACTCTTTTATCACTTTCTACAAAAAACTTTGCATCAGAGAATCTGGCCTTTAAAACCTTCTCATTACCTTTAGCAATATTCTTGTTAGATTCATTAAGGCCATTTGAAATTACAAAGAAATTTGTACTTATTATCTCTTCAGAACTTAAGTCTAATTTAGAAAAAGTTTTATCTTTTTGAAAAAGTGGAATATACCTTTGATGAGTCTTCATAACTGTAGAAAGAACTTCAACTGGTATATCAAGAAATTCTTCACTAAATTTACCTATAATTAAAATTGGTGATTCAACTAAATCTGTTAATTCGTTAAGTAACGACTCAGAAAGATCCGGCTTTAAATCAAGCGATTTAGATGATTGATTTATAATACTTATGATTTTTTCTTTTCGATCAGTTCGATTAACTAATACCCGATTATCAGTCATTAATTCGAAATAGTTATCAGGATTATGAATTTTAATCTCTTGATTAATTAGTCTATGACTTTTTGATTTATTGCCTATTACAATCTCAGGATCACATTCATCCAATTCAAAGTAAAGAATTTCATCATTGTAGAGTGAGACAACCCATCTAATAGGCCTTGAAAATTTAAAGTTGCCAGAGCCCCATTTCATAAATCTAGGTCCCTGTAAATTCTTTATTGCTTTTGGGAGTATCAAAGACAAGGATTTCCTGGTAGATTCTCCTTTCTCAACTGTCTTCCCGAAGACGAACTCGCCCTTTTCTGTATTTCTTATTTCTAGATCATCTACATTTATTCCTAAACTATTTGCAAAACCTATTGCAGCATTAGTTGGAGCGCCATTTAAAAAGGCAGAAATTGCTTTAGGCCCCTTTCTTATAATCGACTTATCTTCTGCTTGGTCAACCAATCCATCTAAAAAAAGGACTATTCTCCTTGGTGTAGAGGTACAAAATACACTATTGTATTTGATAAGTTTTTTATCAAATTCAAATTCTATTAGAGATTTAAATTGATTAAGAACAGAATGAGAAAAATCTGCTGGCAACTCTTCAGTTCCTATCTCAAGTAGATATTTAGACAAGAAAAAATTATGACTAATATAACTATAATTTACTACCGGTTAAATAAGCTTTTCGCTAATGTATAAAAAGAGATATGTTTTGGTCCTTTGATCAAGGTTCAGAAAGTAAAAAAGAAAAAAGATGCTGCTAAAGAAGAAACTGTTTGTTTAGCAAATGGATTAGAAGTATCTAAATTTGAAAAATTTAAAAAAAGTAGCCATTTTCTTAAAGAGCCACTTGCTACTGAATTAATTAATGAAAGTGATCATTTCACTAATGATGCAGTTCAGTTGTTGAAATTTCATGGAAGTTACCAACAGGATAATAGAGAGAATAGAAAACCTGGAAAGAGCAAAGATTGGCAGATGATGCTGAGGTTAAGAAGTCCAGGGGGAGAAATTCCTGGAAAATTATTTTTATCATTAGATGAATTATCTGACAAACTTGGGAATGGTTCTCTAAGGGCTACTACTAGACAGGCTTTCCAAATGCATGGAATTAGAAAGGAGAACCTAAAGGAGGTTATTAGGACTATTGTTAATTCAATGGGGTCAACATTAGCGGCCTGTGGGGACATAAATAGAAATGTAATGGCTCCAGCCGCGCCATTTGAATCATCAGAATATAAAATAGCAAGAGAATTGGCGGTAAAGGTTGCTGACCTTCTTACACCCGTCGCCGGTCAGGGTACTTTTTTAGAGCTTTGGGCTGATGGAGATTTAAAATACAAAATAAAACCGGACAATGAAATTAAAGATATTAGAAAATTACAATTTAAAGATCATGTTTTTAGTGGAGTAAAAGATGAACCTCTCTATGGTTCAAGTTATTTACCGAGAAAATTCAAATGCGCAGTTACAGTTCCTGGAGATAATTCTGTTGATCTTCTTACTAATGACATTGGAATAGTTGCCTTTACTTCAAAAGATGGAATTTTAGAGGGTTGCAACGTCTATGTTGGAGGTGGCATGGGACGCACACATAATAATGAAGAAACTTTCGCCAGAATTGCAGATCCGCTTGGATATGTTGAAGAACAAGATATTTATGAATTAATACAAAGTATTGTTGCTATTCAAAGAGATTATGGTGACAGAAAATCAAGAAAAAACTCAAGAATGAAATACCTTCTACATAGAAAAGGAATTAAATGGTTCAAAAAGTTACTTATAGAAAAGTACTTCAAAAAAGAAATTAAAAAAATTAGAAAAGAACCTAATCAAGTTCTTATTGATTATCTAGGTTGGCATAAACAAAATAAGACCTCTTATTTCGTGGGGTTACCTTTATTATCAGGCAGATTATCAGGAGAAAAGAAGAATACCATTACTAGTATCGTAAAAAAATATAACCTTGATTTAAGACTTACACCTAATCAAGATATCTTACTTTGTAATATCGCTAATAAATATAAAAGTGAAATTAAAAAAGCACTATCAAAAATTGGATACGACAATTTAGATGACATTAATGAAATACAAAGGCATGCGTTGGCATGTCCAGCTTTACCACTTTGTGGCCTTGCGATGACTGAAGCAGAAAGAATTTTGCCTGATGTACTTAAAAGGATTGAAAAATTACTATTAGATCTAAAAATAGAAAAGACAATATTATTTAGAATGACAGGTTGTCCTAACGGATGTACAAGGCCTTACATGGCGGAATTAGCACTTGTGGGAAGTGGTCAAAACAAATACCAATTATGGTTGGGGGGAAGTAAAAATCTACAAAGGTTGGCCAAACCATTCTTACAAAGAATGGAACTAAACGATTTAGAAAAAACTCTTCAACCATTATTTAATCAATGGAAAAGTAGTTCAGATTTAGATTTTGGAGATTTTATAAATACTCAAAATGAAAGTTCGATTTTGAATTTACTAAATGAAATTAAATAGATTTTAAATTTTCCCATAAAAGGCATTAGCATTTTTATTTTTCCAAGCCCATAATTGATCACCATAACTAAAATGCCACCATTCATTTGGATGTTGAGCAAACCCAAATTTAGTCATAATTTCCCTTAATAAATTTCTTCTATTATTCCAAATAATTGCTTCTTCATTCTTTATGTTTTCATAAAAATCAGGACTTGAAGTCTCATCCATTTGATCAACATTGCTTCCCATTTCAACAAGATTTCCGTATATATCTGACAAACAAACATCCAATGCTCCCCCAGTTGAGTGAGGTGGAGGACAAATAGAGTCGAAAGAAGGATATGCCCAAAATTTTTCAACTTTTTTTAAAATAGATGGATAAGATTTCATATTGTTTATAGAAGCATCAATATTCAATTTTTCGCACTCTAATAAAAATGCTCTTTTAAACATAAATTCTTGTACTTCTAAAGGGCGCCAACTGTCATAAATTAAAAGGTAAAAACTAGTATTTGATTTCAAATAATCATTTACTTTTACTAATCTATTTACAACCTCCTTTCTTAATTTCCAAATAGAAGTTTTATCTTTGTAAGGTGCTCCTAAATGTGAATAGGGGTGCGGATCAAAAAAGTTTAAGTAGCTAGGGATAGCTATTAATTTATCTCCATTCTCTTTAATTGGTATTTTATTCCAAATTTTCAATTAAAATTTTCAATTGATTTATACTTGCATATATTTAAAAAATGACAATATTAGTTTTCAATTCAAGAAATCATGAATGAATTTATTATCAGAATTATCAATTAGTATATTCCTTAAAACTGTGTTTTCTTTTAGATCGGGATCATTACTAACAACCTTAATAGCCTCTTCACGAGCCTTTTCAATTAAAAATTTATTATTTGGTAAATTGTCCAGTACAAAATCAGGCAATCCAGATTGTCTATATCCTAAAATTTGCCCTGGACCTCTAAGCTCCAAGTCTTTTTCTGCGATATAAAAACCATCATTAGATTTTTGCAAAACACCTAGTCGCTTATTTTCTAATCCATTCTTATCGGAGGTCACTAGATAACAAAAAGATTTATTTGATCCCCTACCAACTCTCCCCCTTAATTGATGTAGCTGGGACAATCCAAATCTTTCCGAATTATAAATAATCATAATTGTGGCATTAGGCACATCAATTCCAACTTCTATTACAGTAGTTGAAACCAATATATTAATTTCATTTTTTAAAAAAGAATTAATTACTTCGTTCTTTTCTTCTGAATTTAATTTGCCATGTAATAACCCAACTTTTTTGGTAAAAAAGACATCTTCTGATAAATGTTTAAAGGTTTTCTTTGCAGAACTTAAATTGATTTTTCCTGAATCTTCTATAAGTGGCAAAATTACATAAGCTTGCCTTCCCTTTGAGATCTCATCTTCAACAATCTTGAACAAGTTATTTAAATCATCCTCTGAAATTATTTTTGTTGTTATAGGAATTCTTCCAGGAGGAAGTTCTGTAATTTGGCTAACATCTAAATCACCATAAATAGAAAGCGCAAGAGTTCTTGGAATTGGTGTTGCTGTCATTGATAACAAATTAGTATTATCCCCTTTATTAAGTAATCTATTTCTTTGAGTAACTCCAAACCTATGTTGTTCATCAATTACTACCATTCCTAATGAATTAAAAATAACTTTATCTTCAAATAATGCATGAGTACCTACCAGGATATCA
>QCJI01000033.1 GCA_003216135.1 Prochlorococcus sp. AG-409-A22
ATATATTAAAGATTAACTAAGCATTTTAAAGATTCTATTACAAAGGAAAAGATTTAATGTCTGAACAAGAAAGTGAAATAAGCTTTATTGATATTAATGCTGTTGCCGATGTGAGGTCATAGCTCAGCTGGTAGAGCACCTGCATGGCTTGCAGGAGGCTGCGATTAAAATCCTCTTACTCAAATTAAATTATTTAATAATAATGGGAAATTCAATTATTATTAAAAAAAGATTGAGGGGAAAATATGGGAAATTCAATTATTATTAAAATAACTGGAATTAAATTTCAAATTAATTCTGATATAAAACTATTATCAATTTTATAAGATGAAAGATACATTAGTTTCGGTAATAATTCCAGCTTTCAATTGTGAAAATACAATTTTAGATACTATTAATTCTGTTATCAATCAAACAATTGATAATATAGAAATAATATTAATAAATAATAATTCAACTGATAACACGTTAGATAAAGTCAAAACAATTCCCGATAATAGGTTAAAAATATATAATTGTGAAAAACAACATCCATCAGCAGCACGAAATTTAGGTATCAAAAAATCAACAGCTAATATCATAGCTTTTCTTGATTCTGATGATATTTGGTTTAAAAATAAACTTGAGAAAAGTCTTAATGCTTTAAAGAAATATGATTTTGTCTATCATGATCTACATGTTTATAAAAAAACTGAATTTAGATTTATTTATAAAGGTGTAGCTAAAACAAGAAATTTTTCAAATCCAGTAAAAAATGACTTAATAATTAATGGTAATGGTATTAATCATTCAAGTGTAGTTTTAAAAAAACAACTACTATATAAAGCTGGCCTGTACGATGAAAATAAAAATATTTTTGCTGTCGAAGATTATGAACTTTGGATAAGAATAAGCGAGCATACAGAAAATTTTAAAAAGATAAAAGAAACATTAGGCAAATGCATTATTACTGGCAAAAATATTTCTTCAAACCATAAAAGAAAATACATCTATACTAAAGAAATTAATAGAAGATATTATCAATATATGAAAGAAGAATTAAAAACAGATATGGCTCCTTGGATGGCATACAATTTCATTATCTATGGATGTAAATATAATGAATTTTCAAACTTTATAAGTTATTACAAAAAAGTAAGATTCCTTCAGCAAGATTTTAGAAAGAAACTGAAACTTACTTTAATTTTTTTTAAATATTTAGTCATAAATTTATCAAATATTATTAAAACATTTGTTTTTTATCCATTTGACAATCTATAAACAATTTTTGTGAGTACTTAATTTTATTTCTCTATACCTTGAATATATCAAACAAAAATTAATTGATTTGATTGCTTTCCTATTCAGGTAAAAAAATTTAAGAGATTTAGTTTTACCTAAAATAAAAAAGCACACAATTTTATTTTAAGCTAAATAACTATCAAAACAAACATGGAAATGTAGTAATAAAAGTTAAACGGATATGACAGATTCTTTGAAAATGTTTGATATAAAAAACATTATTTTTTTTAATTTTTCTATTATTATTGAATATTATTACTTATTTGTTTCTCTATAGTATTTAGAACAGTAGTGATTTTCAATGTAAGTTCAATATCATCAAAATTATTATCTGAGTTTATAATCCTTTCTCTAAATCTTTTAATACATCTTTTAAGAGGAGATTCACTAGTTAGGTAATTAAATTTATTTTCATCATCAAATGGATCATATATTAAATTATTTGAATCAGAAGAAGCTATGAACTTTTTAATTTTCTTGTTTTGTAAATTTCCAAAAACCAATTTAGCTTTAGAACCACTAGAAAAATCAAAATTAGCTTCTATAAGTTCTCCATATTGAAATCCCTTTTCTGATTTTTTTAATAATTTACTTACTATTTTGATAGGATATTCTTTTAGTAATTTAAGCATCATTGCAACATCATGAACTCCCCAGTCCCAAAGTGCTCTGGTATCTTTTCTAAATGGGCCATGACTACCAGATTCTGAAACTATATTTATAAATTCTGAGGAATTTTTGTTTTCAAAAATATTTAATATTTCTTGAAATCCGATGTGGTATAGATGTATATAATTAACCATTAAAATACTTTTTTTATTTTTACAAATTTTTAATAAATTTTTTACTTCTTTTATTTTTGTAGTTAATGGTTTCTCAGCCAAAAGGGGTATATTTCTATTAAGAACTTCTCTACAAATTTTATAATGTGAAAATGTTGGAGAGCATACTATAATTCCATCAATATCAGTAAGATTAAGCATGTCTCTCCAATCTTGAAAAAGTTTACAATATTTAGGAATAATCTCTTTTGTTTTTTGATTTTTACTACTAATAGCCACTAAAGAAATACATTCTATTTCTTGGATAGTTTTAATATATTTTTTACCCCAGTTTCCAGCTCCTATAAGTCCGATCTTAATTATTTTTTTCTGAGAGATCAAATTAGTTCTCACCAATATATGTTTTATCTGTCCATTTCAAAAAGCGACTTAAACCTTTATTTAAGTCTACTTTTGGAAAATAATTAAGATCTTTTTTAGCTTTATGAATATTTGGTACTCTTCTGTTAGGCTCGTCAGCTGGGTAAGAATTAGGGTAGTTTATAACTTCATATGTGATTTTTTTGTCGGAAACTTTTTTCATTCTTTCAACTAAATCAAGGACTGATATCTCTGGAGAAGGATTACCGATATTATATGGCTCGCCAGAAATGCCTTTTAAAATAACTTTTAAAAATCCTGTTATTGCGTCTGTAATGTAACAAAAGGTTCTCGTTTGATTACCAGATCCATAAACCGTAAGAGGTTTATCTGCTTTTATAAGACTTGCAAAATTTGGAAGGACTCTATAATCCTTTTCTTGCATCCCTGGACCATAAACATTAAATGGTCTTATAGTATTAGTATGTAAACCATATAAATTGTTGTATATGTAGCAGAGAGTCTCTCCCACTCTTTTACTCTCGTCGTAACATGCTCTCGGACCTTGGCAGGATACACTTCCTCTATAATCTTCTGTAATTGGTAATTTTAGAGGATCTGGATCACCATAAATCTCTGAAGATGAGAAGAAAACAAATTTTGAATTCTTTTTTCTTGCAAGTTCAAGAAAATTTTTTGTACCAGTGATTGAGACATCTAAGGTTTCTAAAGGATAAGCTCTATAATAATGAGGACTTGCAATTCCTGCAGCATGAATAATGTAATCAATTGAATGATTTATCTCAATCGGTTCAATTACATTATGGTTTTTAAAATAAATATTCTTATAGTTAGGTATTGTCTTACCTTCTTCTCCAGCAGTAATCAGATTATCTAAGATAACAACTTTTAAAGAGTTTTTAAGATATTCTCTATTTACTTTATCAAAAAAAGTAGTGAAATATCTGCCTAAAAATCCTCTCCCACCTGTAAGTAAGATTGTTTTCCCAGCTAATAAATCAACCTCTTCTTTTAAATTTGAAATTATTTCATTTAGGTCAGATTCGAGATAAAAATTATTCATTTTCCAATAATTGAGAGATTTGGTAAAGGTACAATAAACTTTCCACCTTGCTTAATGAAATCACTATTTTTTTTGATAATTGATTCAGAAAAGTTCCATGCCAGAATAATTAAATAATCTGGACTCTTTAACTTTATAGCATCTGAAGACATTACAGGAATTTTTAATCCTGGCGAATAAAGTCCTTGCTTAAGTGGACTATCATCAACAATAAAATCTATATATTCTTTATTAATCCCAAATTGATACATTAGAGTAGTTGCTTTGGCAGGGGCTCCAAAACCTGCAATTGTCTTACCTTCTGATTTAATTGATTGCAACAAATTTAATAATTGAGATTTAAGATTATTTATATTTTTACTGAAATTCAAAAAGGTTGTTGCTTCATTTAATCCTATTTGCTTTTCATATTTTATTAGCTCTTCAACTGTCCCATCATTTTCTCTTCCAGCATTTTTAAGTTGTACATAACCTCGAAGAGAACCTCCATGAGTATTAATTCTTTCAGCTGATATCATTTCTAATCCATTTGCTAGAAAAAAACTTTTTAAAGGTTCTACTGAGTGATAAGAAAGATGTTCATGATAAATTGTATCAAAGAGATTTTTTTCTAAAACATCTACTAAATATGAAACTTCAAAAATAAAAACACCCTCGGAAGATAATAGATTCTTAATGCCTAATACAATATCTTCCAGATTATCTGCATGTGCAAAAACGTTATTAGCTGTAATTATAGAAGCTTTCTTATATTCCTTTGTTATTTTTTTTGAAAGTTCACTTGTAAAAAAATCAGTAATTGTCTCAATACCATTTTTAGAAGCATTTGAAGAAATATTCTTAGCTGGATCAATACCAAGGACTTGGAAGTTATTATTCTTAAAAAATTTTAAAAGTGTTCCATCGTTAGATCCAATATCTACGACTAAAAAGTTTTTATCAGGATTAAATCTTTGTATTATATTATTTGCATATTCTCTAAAATGATTAACGAATACTGGTGAGGTTCCAGATACATAAACGTAATCTTCAAATAGAATTGATGGATTAACAACGTCTAACAATTGAATATGATTACAATTATTACAAAAATATAATTCAAGAGGGAATTTATTTTGATTAATGTTTAATTGATCTTCACTAATAAATTCGTTGGCTGGAGGTGTGGATTCAAGTCTAAGAACTGAAATCAAATCAGACTTATTACATAATCTGCATTGTATATTTTTATAATGATTGCAATTCATAATTTTTATATATTAGTACTAGGTTTCCAAGAAATTGAATCTGCTTCGTCAACCATTTCAATTCTAACTACATCTTCTTCATAAGTTTTTTGATCTCGAGCATTTCTTGAAAGTGTTAAAAATAAAGTATCATTTGGGAATTTCATAGCATGATCAACCATTGGAGGAGTGAAGATCATTTCGCCCTTTTTGACTAAAATTTTTTCTGGATTATCATTACTTCCAGTTGGCCGATGAAAATATTCTATTGAACCTGATATTACATAACAATAATGCCAATCTGTTTTATGGTAATGATTAGCCCTTAAGGATCCTTTTTTTGATTGAATTAATACAGCACTTTTCATCATTTGATCTACAAGAGGTTGTATAGATCCTCTATCATCTACAAATGGTTTTTCTAAATTTACTAAATACTCATCAGGCCAAAGTAAATTTTTATTTTCAGAAAGTTCTTCATTCATGGAACTAGTTTCTCAAATTAATATAATATTTTATATTCTGATTAGAATTGTATTTAATAATAAATTTTAATCTTTTTGGATATAAATTTGATTTATTAATTAGATATAAAAGTCTCAAAAGCTATTGGTGAAAATCGAAAATTTACGTGAATCCAAGTGGATTTGAATCTCTTGCCCCTAAATGCTATAGCAAACATCATTTAGTGAAAAATTATTTTATCTATTTTACTAATATCTATACCTTTCCAAGGAAATTCTAAAAATTTACATATTTAATATTCAAAAAAACAATCCTGAAGTTCCAGATAAAGAAATTTATCATGAAAATATTTTTCTTCTCTAGTTTCTTAAAATTTAGAATTAAATCAAATATGATAAAGCCTAAAGAGCTTAATTAATAGAGATAATAGATTACTTGGAAAGCACGTTTTAAAAAAGATAATTCTTAAGAGCTTAAAACAAAATTATTTATATAAACACTAACTTTTGCACCAAATTTATTTGAGAAGATATTAAATATATTTAAAAATAAAAATCTAAACCCTTTTATCCAAATGCTTTTAAATAATTCACCTTTCATTAAAATTATAAATGGGCCATGAAACAAAAATTATTAAATATATTATTTTATAGCCTTATTTTCTATCATATAAATTACTTGTATTGATTTAAATCAATTAAAATTAAGTTGTTGAACTTAATTTATAATTTTTAAAAACTATGATATTCTCTAGTTATATTAACCCAATTCGATATTTTTTAGGGACGTTCATTGCATCTCCTTGCCAAGCCAATAAAGAATTAATTGATGATTTTAAAAAAGACTTTCAATTATCAAAAAAAATTAATTATCAAAAACTTATTTGGCTTTGTGGCCTTCCAAAGTCTGGAACTTCACTTATTGGATCTATATTAAATTTTGTTGGCTACATAGAAGGAAATAAATCTCTCTTAAGAAGATTCGACTGTTCTGGCATTAAACATCCTCACGAAATTTCTGATGTTTTTTTTAAATACTTTCCTAAAGATAAATATACTTTTGTAAAAACCCACACTCACCACAAACCTAAATTTATTGAAATTGGAAAAAATTATAATACAACAAATATCGTAACTTTAAGAGACATTAGACCAATGATGCTTAGTAGATATTGGCATGTAATGTCTGATGAAAAGCATTGGCAACATTCATTTATAAAGCACTTAAATTTCGAAGAAGGATTTAAAAAGTCATTGACATATGGTTATTCTTATAAAAAACTCTCCCCAATTGATTATTATCAAAAGTGGATTATTGATTGGCTAAGAAATAAAGATGATGCAAATGTTATCTTATGGTTTGAAGATTACAAATCAAACCCAATAGAATATATACGAAAAATTAATCAAACTATTAATTGTAAAGTTGATCCATTTTT
>QCJI01000034.1 GCA_003216135.1 Prochlorococcus sp. AG-409-A22
TCTATTTCTGCTGAGGGAAATTTATGATTTACCTATCAGTCTATTAGGGAAATAACTTTGTTTTGATTTGATTTCAACTTTTTTTGATTTAGTCTTTGTTTTAGCTTTCCCTTTGTTTAGATCAATTATTTCTTGAGACGCATCTTTTCCACTTTCGAAATAAATTTTTACTTTTGCTAAATCTTCTTTATTTAATTGTTTAGTTGCTCCTTTTGCATTTATACCAAGAGCTTTGCAAGCCAGTAAAACTTTTTCACTATCAATATTAAGTTCCTTTGCAATAGCGTAAATAGGAGTGTTAAAAGACATTATTTCATCAGAGAATTTTATTATATTATATCTTTACTTATTAATAAATCATTAAATATGCAACTATTTTCAAATTATTATTATCTGAATTTAATTTTTTAATCTTTTAAGGTATTTAAATCATTAAATTTTTTCTTCATAGTAGAATTATTCTTAGTTAACTTTTTAACTGTTAGGTCTTGAGACTTACTATCTGCTGATAAAAGGTGTTTTTTAGATAAAAGTAATGCTTCTTTAGTCTTTTGTAAATGATTTATTGATTTATCTATTTCAGAGATTGCATCATTAAATCTGTCTTTTGCTAGTGAAACATTTTTGCCTACTGCATTTTTAAATTGTGCAAGAGTATTTTCAAAATTTGTGATGTCATAATTCTCACGTTTCATTAAATCAATTTGATATTTGTATTTTAAAGATTCCAAAGAAGCATTCCTAAGTATAGAAATAATTGGAATAAAGAATTGAGGCCTAATAACATACATCTTTGGAAACCTATGTGAAACATCAACAATACCGGAATTGTATAATTCGCTATCTGGTTCGAGTAATGAAACTAATACTGCATATTCACATGACTTTTCTCTTCTATCTTTATCTAATTCTTTTAGAAATTCTTCGTTCTTTCTTTTATAAGTACTATTAAGACTTTCATTTTTCATTTCAAACATTATAGAAACAATTTCAATTGTATTTTCATCAAATTCCCTAAATATGTAATCGCCTTTACTTCCTGAAGTTACATTATTATCTTTTTCAAAATATGAATTTTGAAATGCAGTGGAACGATTAAGATTAAACTGTGTTTCACAATGAATTTCTAGTGATTCACCAATCATTTTTGTAGATAATTTTGATTTCATGTCTCTGAGCTCTTGAATTGTTATATCTCTTTCACTGATTTTGTTTTTAAACTTTTCTTCAATTAATGTTTCATTAATTGATTGCTCTAATTTCAACTTTTCAATTGAGTTTATTAAATTAGAGTTCTCTTTCTCTAAATTATTTACTGCTTCATTAACTTTGTTTTTTAACGTTAATTCAGAAATTACAGATTGTTTATTAATATCTCCTCTTAACTTATTGATTTCATTATTAAGTAAATTAATTTTATTTGTTGACTGATTTTTTAATTCATTTAAAGCGTTTAATTTTTGTTCCTCTACTAAATTCAACTTAGATTCAAGTGTTTGAATTTTTGTTTCTTTTATGCGATTTTGTTCAGTTAATTTGATCTTTAATTCTTGTTTTAAGATCTCTATTCCTTTTTTATTATTCTCTTCTGCTAAAAGAAGTCTTTCTTGTATTTGTTTATTAAATTCTTCGTTTTTTATTTGGCCAAGTATTTCTTGAAAGCTGCTTTGATCTATTGCAAAAGTTTTTCCGCAAGAGGGGCATTTTATTTCTTTCATTTTTTCATTAAAAAATTTATATTTAGAAATGGTTTAATATTCAATTTGTTTTTAAAAGAATTTAGTTCTTGAACTACCATAAACAATGATTAAATATAATGCATAAAATAATGCAATAAATTCTCACGACTAAGTTAAATTAAACCAGATTCTTTTAGAATATTAATTTTGTTAGCTAACTCAATATCCGAGGAAGAGATAGAACGATCTAAATTTTTGTTTGAAGAAATTGTATATCCGCTATCATCCACGAACTCGTCTTCAGAAGCTGTAAAATTGCCGTTATTTTTTTGAACATTTACATAATTATCAGATTTGTACTGTTTGGGTTTATTTAAATTGCTATATCCGAAATTTACTATCCCCCTTGCATCTAATGCTTCTTCAACTAATAATCCAACAACTTTTGATCTGCTTATGGATTCATTCTTGGATATTTCATCTATTATTTCAAGAACCCTTTTTCTGGGCAAATAGCCGATCCTCTTAACTTTGTTTTCCATAAAGAATAGTCGTATGTCATTATTGTAACACTTCTGTCAAATTGATTGGTTTGCACGCACCTTAATAAAAGGGTTAAGTAATGCAAAAAAATATAAATTTAAAGATCTTTTATTGTTAGCTTATTTTTAATAAAAAAAAATTTTCTGGTAATTATCTAATACTCTTTTTACATTCGTCTTTAAATTTTTTTACAACTTATTTTTGCTCATGAAAGATAAAACTTATGATAACGCAGATAGTTTTGTTATGTCATTTGATGAAGAATGGCAAAAAATCAGATGTGATGATTTAAAAGTCAAGATAGAAAAAGTAATTGAAAATTTGTCTAATCACCCCTTTGTATCTTCCAACCCGGTTAATGCTAGAAAAATAGCTGAATTTAGAATTTTTTCATTAAAAAAATTTGAATAATTTATTTTTAAGATAATAATTACAATTGATTTTTGTAAGTTCAGATTCTAGACTAAATAGTTGGAGAATTAAAAAATCCCTTACTATACAAAAATATTATTATTCCAATTATTGGTCCTATTCCAAATATAAATAAAACTAATTTGGCGGAATTTTTTGTTTGCATTATTTCATTTCTTTTTTGAAAGAATTTCTTTTTATTGTTTTTAGATTTTTTCTTCTTCATAATTATGATTTTACATCAAAATATAAATTTTACTAATTTAAAGATTCAATTTTTTGTGTCTTAAAAGTTGGTTTAGTTCCTAATCTGATAAATACAAAATACCCAATATTGTATAATAAATTATGTTGAAAAGCTTATATGAGTGCATCCAAGAGAGAAGAAGTTGTTTCTCACCTCCGATATATAAGATTAGAGCTAAGAGAGATGCATCAAATGCTTATTAAAGATGATTTGTTACCAGACTTAAATCACGCTAAGGAAGTACATGCACAACTTGATGCACTTCATGAATTACTTTTAAATAAAGGAAATAAAAAGTTAAAGAGCGAATTTGGTGATATTTAAATATTTTTGGTGAAGTTAGAAATGTTTAGTTTATGATTCTATTTTCTTGCGATTATCATGCATTAATTCTAACTTATTATATACCTCCTTTATTTGGCTTTGTAGAAGGTCGGTTGAATTGATATTACTTAAGGATTCCATCGCAGATAAAAGACTATCCTTAGCTTCAATCAAATGTCTACATTCTTTACTGCCTGCTTCGTATGACATGATTTATAAAAATTTCATTATCACAAATATAATTGGTATTTTTCAGTATTGCTTGATACTCTTATCAAATGCATGTTTGTTAATGTTAATTGTTATACAAAAGAGGATTACTCCTTCAATAAAATAAGTGTCAACAAGTTAGAAGGAAGAAAACTTAAATGGTTATAAAATATCAATTAATTTGGTACTAGATATACAAAAAAATAGAATTTGATTATTAGATATTTCTTATCTCAAATTTATTTTTTAGGATTATAGATAAAGGATAAATAATGTTTTATTTTGAATCGTTTTTACTTTTATTCGAAGAAACTATTATTTATAAAAATATCTAAAGTGTATTTTTTTTTAATTATTGATTTTAGTAGTTATTTTATACAAGAAATACAGACTAACTATAAATACAATTACTAGAGCAATAGTTAATGATGAAAAATTATACATTTTTAGTAAAATATTTTATTAAAAAATGCTAACAAATTCTAATTAGAAATAATGTTAATTTAATTATTTTTTATAAGAAAAAAAATAAACTTTTTAAATTCAGCTTTTGTCAAAAATATTTTTTTTGTTTTGATCTTTTTTAATTTTTCAAAAATCTTTTCTATTAAATATTCTGATTTGTTATTCATAATATCTAAATTATCTTTCTAATAAATAAATTTTTTCTTGACCAATCTTATCTGGCATTGTTATTTTACATCCTTTATCTTTTTCCAGATTACAATCTTTTGTCGCGGGAACTGATTTCCAAGTACATATTTTCTCTTCAGAATATTCTTTTACGACTACCCAGCCATCATTAGTATATTTTGATATACCATCTTCTCCACAGGAGAATCTTATTTCAAGTTGATTTTTGTCTGAGCTAGAATGTTTTTTGATATTTTCTTTGGACTCATCTATAAATGTATCTTTTTTAATTAATGTTTTGCATGAACTTATTATTAATAAACCAGCAAAGAGAGGAAAAAGTCTTATTATATTTTTCATTTTTTAATTGAGTTTTTAAATAAATTCTTAAAATTTTATCCTAATTAAAATAATTATAGGTTATTTTGATTCTATTACTTTTAAAAGTTGGTCCATTTTATACATTAGTGTTTTAACATCTTCTGGCTGCGGTAATATTAATTCTTCTGTAACTGCAAGATGCATTTCTTTTAAGTTCTGTCTCAATTCCTTTAAATGCATCTTTACATTTTCTTTCTTTTCTCTTATGTCAGTCATGTTTAATAATTTAAAAACATTTCATAATTAAGGATAATATTATAGTTGTTTTTTTGTTTTTTTGAATATAAAAATTCTTATCTTTTTATATTTTCAATTTCATAAATTTCCTCGCCTCCATTACAAAAATTGGTTGATAGCATATTTAACTCTTTACTGGAAATTTTGTTTAGATCTTTATTTTTACTAATATAATCTTTTGCAATTGTTTGACATTCTAATTTGTTTTTTGATTGTCTAACTACTGGATAGAAATAAGCCAGAAATGTTATAAAAAATAAAAATGCAAATATAGATTTTTTATAATTTTTGATAAAATCTTTTAGTTTTTTCTTGTTTCTTAATATTTTTATAAGAAACTTATCTGGCAATCCTATTTGGACGAATAATAATTCTACCCACCAAGGAAGAGCTTTATCTTTTTTAATATTGGATTTTGAAGGAATTTTCATTTTTTTTGCTTCAAAGCTTTGCTTTTTAATATCTTTTGCATTATTTAATTCTTTTTTCTCCATTTAATTAAATGACTTAATTGGAATATAGTAGTTTTATTTTGATTTGAAAACTATATTTTTATTTTTTAAGTTTTAATTTAATTTATCAATCAATTTGTTTATTGTGAATTTATATTTTGAATATATCAGTTATTAATGGCAAAAAAAAGAAGAAAGCTAAATAAAGATTTTGAGAAAAAAATATATTCCTCAAAAAAAAATGTTGAATTGGTTTTAGCCAAGATTTATGACATTGATGATGAAGATATACAAAAGGATTACTTAAGCTCCTTTAATAAAGTTGTCTTTTTATTTGAAAAGTTAAAAGATGATTATGAGTCAATAGGCTTTAATGATGATTCTGAGAAATTGATGTCCAATTATCAGAACTCGTTCAAATTATTTGAGTCAGAGTTTGAAATTTAAAATTTAAACTATCGTTTAAATTGTATTACGGGTATTTTTATTCTTTTTCCTTTTAATAATTTAATCTTTTTTTCTTTCATATTTACGATGCAATTTCTTTTTTTTCTTTCCTTTTTACAAATTTTTATTATTTCATAATCATTCAATGCAGATACTTTATTATGATTTGAGAAAAATGCAAACAGAAATAAAAATGTAAATAATAAATATTTCATTAATAAATAGTTTTAATGATTAGTGAAATTATTGACTTTTTATATATTAACTTCGATTAAAATTATCTAAAAGACTTTTTAATTCATCTTTACTTAAGTCTGTTGAAATAAAAACTTCCTGTGCTGTTTTACCTTTCCTAGCAATTGCTTTATATCCACTGATGGTTTTTACTGATAATCTTATATTTAGTTTAGACGATCTACCTTTTACTCTTGAAATTATTGCTGGAGTAACTGACCTAATATTTATATTTAATGCAAGGTCCTTAAGAATTGGAATTAACCCTTCAATATATGAACTATGATTTAATACTAATCTTCCCAAAACTATTAAGAT
>QCJI01000035.1 GCA_003216135.1 Prochlorococcus sp. AG-409-A22
TTAAGCTTTGACTGGTTCTTGAATTATGCCGCTTGGAACATCATTAAACATAATTGATGATAAATACCTCTCTGCTAAATCAGGTAGAACAACTACGATAGTTTTGCCAGCATATTCGTCTTGTTCTGCTAATCTAACAGCAGCAGCAGCAGCAGCTCCACAAGATATACCTACTAATAAACCCTCCTCTTTAGCTAATCTAAGAGCCATTTCAACTGACTCGTCATTTGTAACCTGTTCAACTTTATCAACAATTGATAAGTCAAGGTTCTTAGGAATAAATCCAGCTCCGATCCCTTGTATTTTATGAGGTCCGGATTTAACTTCTTCTCCATTCATGGTCTGAGTAATAACAGGACTATGTGATGGTTCTACAGCTACAGAAGTAATATTCTTACGCTTTTCTTGCTTAATGTATCTTGATACTCCTGTAATTGTGCCGCCTGTTCCAACTCCTGCAACCAAAACGTCAATTGCACCATCACAATCATCCCAAATTTCTGGTCCAGTAGTTTTGAAATGAATTTCAGGGTTTGCTGGATTATCAAATTGACCTGGCATGAAATATTGAGAAGGATTACTGTCTGCAATTTCTTTAGCTTTAGCGATTGCTCCAGGCATACCTTTAGAGGCCTCTGTTAAAACAATTTCAGCCCCTAATACTGCCATGACTCTTCTTCTCTCAATTGACATAGATTCTGGCATTGTAAGTATTAGTTTGTAACCTCTTGCTGAAGCAGTAAAAGCGAGGGCAATTCCTGTATTCCCAGAAGTAGGCTCAACAATCGTTTTTTCTTTTGTAAGCTTCCCACTTTTCTCTGCATCCCAAATCATATTTGCGCCAATCCTACATTTCACACTGTATGCAGGGTTTCTCCCCTCGATTTTTGCTAATACAGTAGCCTTAGCGTTTTTGGTAACTGATTTTAATTTTACTAATGGAGTGTTTCCAATAGCAAAACTGTTGTCTTCATAAATTCTTGCCATTTATATATTGAGAAAATATATTTTTATACTAACTATTTTTTAAGAAAAGACTATATAAGTTTCTAAAGAGTAAAGACTACGAATTTACAAATTATTTAATGCTTTAGAAAAACTGCTCCATAAGTGATCTTTATCTTCTAGTCCAACGGATACTCTAATAAGATGCGATGGTATCCCAAAACTTTCAGCCCAATCCAATTCGTCATAATGAGCTAATAACACATATGGACATACAAGAGTAAATTTTGTACCTAAACTTGGCCCTTTAGATATATGAAGAGAATCATAAAACTTTTTAGCTTTGTTTATTCCTCCTTTTAATTCAAATGATAATAAGCAGCCGTATCCCCCATTAGACCTAAGTATGGAATTGAAATTTGGACAATTTTCGGGATGGAAAATATTTTTAATCTCTTTATTGGTCTCTAATCTTTTTTTTAATTCTAAACATGTTTGATTTTGTTCAAAAACTCTTTGATTTACATCCCTACTAACTTTTTCTAGGGAAACAATATCTCCATCTGAAAGCATTGGAAGATTAATTTCGCTTAATGCATTTCTAAACTGATCAATCCATTTACTTTTTGGATTTAGTATTAATGAGCCAGCAAGAATATCTCCGCTACCTGAAAAGATTTTTGTCAGTGAAGTGAAAACTATATCTGCATGCTCTAAGGAATTTATATTCAGATTGGAACCAATAGTATCGTCAACAATTACAGGTATATTCAATTTATTTGCTATTTTTGAAATTTTTTTAATGTTTACACATTTGAGCATTGGATTACTTGGTAATTCAATTATCAAAGCTGCTGGATTTATTCTTTTAATTTCTAATTCAATATCTGAACAATTTTCTTCTGTTATTAACTTTGCTCCATGAAAGATATGCATTGGTAATTTAAGTACATCTACATATGGAAAACCTATTTGAAGTGTAGGCTTTTCTGGAAATAATTTATATAGGATTTCTAAAGATGTGTGCAACGCAGACATGCCAGATGAAGTTAAGTGAATATTGTTAGAGTGTGTTTTTGAAGATTTAGAAATTCTATTTTTTATTATTTGATGTTTCTCATTAACTAAAGATTTTGGAAGGCTATCCTCCAGTCCTAATTCAATTGCAGCAGCTCTTGAAGATATACCAAGACCCGTATGTTGCCAGAAAGATTTTGCATATATGCTTGCTGTTTTTTTAGTTATTAAAAAAGCGAAATTATACTTTATTTCGATAAATGAATATTCTTGAGAAGTATTTCTATCACAGTATTTCTTTGCTTTTAATGCTATGGTTTCATTTGGATATGGCCAGATACTGTTATTATTGTATTGATTCTCTTTTTTTACTTTTTCACATAATCTTTTTACTAAGGGGTTGAGCCCAAAACGTGGATAGATTGACCTTAATGATTTAATGCATTCTGGATTTTTTTCCTCATAATTTATTACATCATTCCAAGTTGGTAATGCTACTGAAACAGCATGATCACTATCAGGAATAGAATACCCCAACTCTACATTTTTCCATATAGGATTTTTAAGTAAATCTCTCAAATTTCAGAATTGATTTAAAGCAAATAATATATCTGAGATTAAATCGTTGGTATCTTCACAACCAATCGATAATCTTATAAGGGCATCATCGATACCAAGTGAATTTTTTGTTTTATTATCAACAGAAGCATGAGTCATTGTTGCTGGGTGACAAATTAAACTTTCAACTCCTCCAAGGCTCTCTGCTAAAGAGAAATATCTAAGCGACTTACAAAATTTAAAAGTATTCTCTTTGTTTAAATTCAATTTTAGTGTGATCATTGAACCCCCAGATCTCATTTGTGATTTTGCTAAATTAAATTCTGGATGGTTTTGATTGAATGGATAAATTACTTTGTTAATTATTTTGTGATGTTCTAATTCCTCAGAAATTAACTCTGCGCTTTTTGTTTGTTGTTCTATTCTTAAAGGAAGAGTTTTTACACCTCTAGTAATTAGCCAAGAATCAAAAGGAGATGGTTGGAGGCCTAGAGCTTTTTGAGAGAAAAGCATCTTAATATTCCATTCTTCATCATTTGTTAGAACTGCTCCACCAAGAGCATCACTATGTCCGTTAATAAATTTTGTTGTGCTTATAAGCGATAGTGTTGCTCCAAGTTCCAATGGTTTTTGAATGAGTGCGGTGGAAAAGGTGTTATCTACAACCACAGGTATTTGTTGTTTATTGGCTTCATCACAAATCACTTTAATATCAAGTACTTTTAAAAGGGGATTTGTTGGACTTTCTAGCCATATTAAGCTTGGCTTAAAATCTGAAATATTTTTGATATTATTTTTATTTGTAAAATCTGTGTATAAAACTTCTATCCCAAATTTCTTGAAAACTTTTTCAAACATTCTTACTGTACAACCATAGAGATTCGACTCGCATAGTATCTTATCTCCTGATTTTAAAGCAGATGTTATTGCAGTTACGGCACTTATGCCAGATCCAAACACTGTACAGTATTTAGAATCTTCTATTGATTTCAGTATATTTTCTAGAATTTTAAAGTTTGGATTACCTGACCTGGTGTAGTCAAAATTTCCTTTATTTCCATGTTTGAAAGTAGATGTAGAGAAAATAGGAGGCATAACACATCCTGTCTCTTCTGCAAATGTTTCTCCATGGTGAATAGATAAGGTTTTAAAGCCTGGCTTTTTGATGATATTTTTCTTATCTTCCATTATTTTTAAAAATAAGAATGAATTAAATCTCTCGTCGATAAGATGAGAGATTTAATAATCCAAAGAAAAGTTTTATTATACTTTTCTTGAATAGTATTCAACAACTAGTAGTTCGTTTATTTCAAGAGCAACCCACTCTCTATCACATTTGCCATTTATTTTTCCTGTTAATTTAGGTTTATCTAAATCAAGATGAGGTGGTACATTTGCTAAACCAGGGAATTCTATATTTCCTTCAACAAGTTTTTTACTTGCTTTGTTTTCTTTAATTCCGATAACATCTCCTGATTTGCATTGATATCCAGCGATATCAAGAACCTTGCCATTTACAGTTACATGGCCATGATTTACTAATTGTCTTGAGCCTGGGATAGTACCACCAAAACCTAATCTAAAACAAACATTATCTAGTCTGTTTTCTAAAAGTCTTAGTAGGTTTGTTCCTGTTGATCCTTCCTGAGCTCTGGCTTTTTTGACATAACGAACTAGCTGTCTTTCAGAAACACCGTAATTAAACCTTAGTTTTTGCTTTTCTTCTAGACGAATCGCATATTCTGATCGCTTGCGACGGGCTTGGCCGTGCTGACCTGGAGGATTAGACTTCTTTGAAGCTTTCCTAGTGAGACCTGGTAGTTCTCCCAAGCGACGCGTAACCCTTAATCTGGGACCGCGGTATCTTGACATAATTTTAAATTAAATAGAAATTTGCAATAAATTTGGATAATTGATTTAATTCAATTAAACTAAATTACTACTGAAACACTTATTTTACATCATTAAAGTGATCAAATTTATTAATAAATTAATTACCTCAATACTTCTTTTTATGATTGCCTTTTATCAAAAGTGGTTTTCTCCTTTTTTCGGACCTAGATGTAGATTTATACCAAGTTGTAGTTGTTATGGATATGAGGCGATTACTAGACATGGACCTTGGAAGGGAGCATGGTTGACCTTAATAAGGTTAAGTAAATGTCATCCCTTAACTCCTTGTGGATGCGATCCTGTACCTGATTAAATTAATGAAAATATTTATTTTTGTTAGGCAAGGTTGTTGCCTTTGCGATTCATTAAAAAACAAACTAGCAAAAATAAATTTTAAAGAGATACTGCCCAATCTAGAGCTTAAAGAAATTGATATAGATAGGGTTGATTTATATCAAGATAAATATAAAAAATATGATTATGAAGTACCTATTATTGCTATTGAAGGAATAAACTCCGAGGAAATTATAGAATTACCTCGTATTTCTCCAAGATTAAAAGAGGATCAATTAAAGAATTGGTTTCAAAAAAATATTAATACTATTCTGAATAAATAATTTCTTATAAATGAGATCTATAAAATTACATAAGCTTTTAGATTTAGTAGGCATTACCCCTTCATTAGAACTATTAGATCAAGAAATCAATAATATTTCTTTTAACTCTAAAGAAGTACAAAAAGGAACTTTGTTTTTAGGTATGACAGGTTTAAATGTTGATGGAGGAAAATATTGT
>QCJI01000036.1 GCA_003216135.1 Prochlorococcus sp. AG-409-A22
TGGAAATTTATTCAAGATTTTATTTAATTTTACTTTAGATTCTTTATTATCTATTTTCTTTTCTCTTGGAGGTAAACCCATCTCTTCTCTTCTTTTTGCTTCTCCCATATTTAAAAACAATTTAAATTTATATTATATATAGGGTATTCCTTTTGTTTAGAAAAGAACTAATATTTACTTTAGTTAATTAAAAATATATTTTCGTTATATTAGAATATAGCTAAAAATAATAATGATAGAAGTTGTTTGGTCAGTAAATATAATGGTTGCAATTCTAATCACTGGCATAATTTGGGTTCTATATTACATTTTTACTTATGATCAGAAATATACCTCTTAAATTTAATGTCTGATAAAGACCTAATGAAATTTTTAAAAAAGATAGAGCAATTAAATCTTATTGCCCAACTTATAAAAGAAAATCCGGAAAAAAGAAGAGAATTATCAAGCTGTAAGAATCATGAAGATGTGATTACCTTAACTACTAAATGGGGATTTGAAATTGGAAAAAGATGGGGTGAATAATTGATTTAAATTTTAATAACAGGATTATTAAATTTAACATTGAGTCGTAAATTTAATTTCTAGAATCTTCACATGAAAATTATAATTAAATTCTAATTATGAAAGAAACTGATGAGATAAAAAAAAAGATATTTCAAATCGCTGCCGTAACTGATAGAGGACAAAGACTAAATAAATTAATTGCTCCAGTCTATCAAGAGAAACTAATTGAAATGGATGATTTAATAGAATGTCTTAAAATTTACAGCTCAGAAATATCAGCGGAATCATTATCTGGAGAATGGGAATTAATTTATTCAAATGTTGAATTATTCCGTAGTTCTCCTTTTTTTCTTGCTATAGAAAAAGCCTTAAATAATGAGTTTAAAAGTAATCTTTTTTTTAAATTGCATCAATTACAAGTTAGCTCATTTGGTATCTCTACAATTGGAAGAATTGTTCAAAAGATTGATTTTGAGAAAAAAGAATTTATTTCAACATTCGACACTACAATATTTGGGCTAACAACAATACCCGTGTTAGGTTGGTTCAAACTATTTCCTACTTTTGGAGGAAGAGTTATTACCGTTGCAGATAACTTGGTCTTAGAAGATAAGTTCCTCAAAATGAATTTGAAGAAAACCAAGGTATCTAAAGTTGAGGGACTTAATAAAATCCCTTTATTCAGTAAATTACTTATGGAGAGGTGGTACCCAGTTAAAGAAGTATGGGAAAATTTACCCTGGAATAAAGTATGTCCCTCATGTTCAGTATCAATAATTTATATAGATGATGAATTAAGAATAACGAAAGATCTATACGGAAATATATTTATATATATAAGACAAACATTATCTTTAGAGATCTTTTAAATTAATATAAGCTAAAAACGGCCTGAAAATGTCCACCGCCAAATTGGCCTACAACATTTCCATTATTATCAGTTGGTATTATCGTCATTCCACTATTAGATACGGTAAATTTCACTTCTAATCCATTAGTAGTATCTTCAATTACTACAGAATTAGTCAGTGCTAATGCTCCAAAAAAATGAGTTGCATCACAAGCAGTGGCCGTTACATAAGAACTATTAGTCAATCTTGCTTCCATAGTCCCTCAGGAAGGTGATAAAAAAGGTGGGTTCTTATCAATAATAGGTTGGAGTATTACATTTTTTAGCTTCTTATTTCTCAAATGTTCAGGATATGAATAAGTTGATGGGGTAAAAAATTATTCTAATTTTTCTCCTAATCCTTTAATTATTCTTCCATTAATTGCAGGTTCTTATGGTGGATTTCTTATAATTAAAAAGTTTTAAATTGGCTAAGAAGTTCGAAAATGCATAATAAAATTGATTTAAAAGTCAAGATAATAATCCAGTCCCTTGTAAGAATAGCTTAAATAAGAAAATTACTAACAAATTTACTATAGCTAAAGCGACGAATCCATTTCTTTTATTTACATCTAACTTTTTAATTAAATTAGAGAGGTAAACTACAGGATTTTCCAGTTCATTATTATCCACAGTTTCTCGATTTATTGATTTGAGATGAAGATATCATAGTTTCTTTAAAGAATCAGAAATGTAAAGGCATAAGTTAAAAAAAAAAGAATAACTATTTTATCATCACAGTATCCCTGCATTTCTTAAGTATGCCTTACCAATATTTCCAATTGCTAAAAATACACTCAAATTAATCAATAAGATTATTAATAAAGCCAACATTTTATGACTAGGATTTGTTGTGATTCCATCAATGCCTTCATTACGAATTCTCTCAAAAAGAGATTTTATAGGGAGTAATTTCAATTCTTGAGAATTAAGATTTTCTTTTTGTTGTAAAACATCTTTATCACTTGCTTTTTCAAGGAATTCAGAAAATGCTTGAACATTCTGCTCGTTTTTAATTTCTTTTTCAATCTTAGGGGATGATTCTTTTGAATTATCTTCCTCATTAGTTAGTTTTGTTTCTTCCAAATTAGTTTTAAATTCTAGGTATATATTACACTATAAAAAAAATACTCTATCAAATGCTGAGAAGGTTTACTAACATTAAAATTTCCGTTTCGAAAATAGTTTATTTTATTTATAGTTAAGGTAATTCCTTAATTTTGATCTAAAACTATTAAATTATTTTTTATTTTATATGCTTGATAAAAATACCAAAAAAAATTGTGAAGATAATCCTTTAATAAGAGACCTCAAAATTAAAAATATTGAACATGCTATTGATCAAGCAGAAAAAATTATTAAAGAATCAAAAATTGGTCCGGTTGAATTAAGTTTTTTAAAAAGAAAAATATCTGACTCAATGCAAGATTTAGAGATACTATACTTAATGAAAAATAAATAAGGAACTATAATAAAATTCCAATTCAAAGAGTATTTAGTATTTATACATTGTTGTAATTTTTTATTTTTGATCTAATTTGTGATCAATAAAGTTAATCAATGGGATCATGAAATTAACATTTATACCAATAGTGCACCATATATAAGTGATAAAAAAAACAATTTTTATATATAAATAAGGAGGTAAGGTAAGAAATATTTTAAAAAACCCTCCAATAAATAATATTAATATTCCAATTTGCAAAAGGCCTTTAGCTATCCACATAATTCCATATTTTTTTATATTCTTAAAGAACCAATAAGAAAGTAAACCTAATCCAAGTAAGAAAATAAGCTTTATTATCATTTTTCTTATAATAATTTCTAATAATAATACCTATTAGAATGCAAGGAATAAATTATTAATTTTTTGCTAAGTAATTTTATAAATACAAAAAAGATAAAAAGAATAACATCATAATATAATTTTTATTGGCTAATACTAAAACATCTTTACTTTTAATAAGTCAATTCTGTTTTGATTTACTCCTAAGTCGCTTTCACCAACTCTTGATTCTGATCTTATTATCATTTTATTTAATTCAGGGAAATAAGAGACCTCTAAGTCGTCAACATACTTAATCCATTTACTAGTTACCTCAGCATGAAGATAATCTCCATTAAGTTCTACAATTTTTGTCCGTGGAGTAACATCAATAATTGATTTAATTTCTTCAAAAGGATTCTCAGTATTTCTAACATCCCATTCTTCTCTTACACAGTGAGCAACTTGGATACAAGGTTTTAACTCTACTTGAGAAGAAAAAGATGAATCAGGGTATAGAAAAATTGTAAACATTAAAATAACTAGAAAAATTATTTTCATAAATCTATTTAATTTCTCAAAATAAAAATAAAAAAAGATCTCTCATTGAGAGATCTTTAAATAAACTGATTCAAATCAAGTGTATCCTTGTTTCCACTGATTTAAATCAGTTCCTCCTACACACATTAATAATATGTCATCAATTCAAGGATGATGCGATAGATATTAGGACTCTATATTAACTGTCACATAGCCCAAAAAACAAAAAGCACTCAAAGAATTACCTTGAGTACTTTAAATTATCAGAAAAAAATGTGTGAGGAGTTTCTGATAGATTTAATCTACACCTCGATTAATTTAAAAGCTTAGAGTATAAATTACTAATTATTGCTTGACTGTAAAAAAAGCTCTTTCATATTAAAAAATATAATTAATATGAATTATTTAATATGAAAGCAAATTTTATAAAAATAGTTTTTATTATTTCTACAATTTTTCTTGTCTCTATTATTGGTGGAGTTGTGATATTTTCGATTAAATATATAGATAAAAATCAATATAAATATTTACCTATTCATAAGAATCAATAACTTAATTTACTTTAATATATTAGGGAATATATTTATAAATAATTATTAGAATTAATACATAATTAATTCGCTGCAATTTAAGAAAACTAATATTAATTTTCTCAACGAAATTCTCTAAATTGAGTATAAATCCACTTCAAATAAGTAATAAAAATGATTTATATATATAAATAAAGATTGATTTTGCTATAAAAATGAACAATACATCAATTATTACTCTTGATAGGCCTTTTAAAGAATTTAAAAGTAAACATAAATATCAAATCCTCGAGGATTATTGGAAGAAAAGAAAGAAGGAATGTGAAAAGAATCTCTCAAAATTTTGCTAACTTAATATTATGAATTTTATTTTTTCCCTTTTATTAGCTGCTGTGATGTGGGTCCAAGTTCCACAATGGGACGCTGATTGGTCAAAATGTGCTGTTGATGTTCCTGATGCATCGTGTCACTGGTATGTAGCTTCACCTGATAATACCTTTGGAGAAGGATTTGACTGGGAAGAAGCTCCATGGTTTGATGCAAATGGCTTACATGATGTTGCACAAATTAGCAAAGAATCTGTTGTTGAAAAGCTTCAAAATAATTAAAAGAGTTTATTTCTTCAATTAACTTTTTGAAGTATTAAATCCTTATTGGTAATTTAAAATT
>QCJI01000037.1 GCA_003216135.1 Prochlorococcus sp. AG-409-A22
TATCATCTATTAAAATTAAGTCCACATTTCTATATTTATCTCTAATAGCTGTCATTCCATCTCTCCTTATACCGCTTATAACATCATTAGTAAAAGTTTCTGTCGAGACATATTTAACTTTAGCTTCTGGATCTATTTCTACGCGATAATGGCCTATTGCTTGCATTAAATGAGTTTTTCCAAGGCCAACTCCACCACAAATAAATAATGGATTAAATTCTCTCCCAGGAGATTCCGCAACGGCCAAAGCTGCAGCATGAGCCAACCTACTATTTGGACCGACTACAAATCTATTAAATACATAACGTAAATTTAAAGAATTAGGATTTTTGGATCTATTTATTAATGCATGAGTATTATCTTGATTGTTGGAAAAAGATTTTTCTTGAATATTAATATTCTGTTCTTTTAACTTATCATTAGATTCAGAGAGGCTGTTGATATTAGTTTGAGATTTAAAAATTACTTTAACATTATGTCCGCATATTTCTTCCGCAGCTTTTTCAATAGTTTCACAATAGTTTTTCCTCAACCAATCACTTGCAAAATTATTTGGGGCAATCAAAGTCAACAAGCCATTCTCAAAACAATTAAATTTAGCAGGCCTTATCCAAGTTTCGAAAGAAGGCTTACTTAAATTTTTTTGGAGTAATTGTTGAACTTCCGCCCAAAGAGAATTAGTTGCTTGCAAAATGTTTATCTATAGATAAACAATATAATTGGAATTTAATAATTGGCCATTTTCTAATCATAAGATCATGATAAATTTAAAATTTTTTAACAATGGAGATTATGAATTTTTAAGAAAAATTTTATTTTTTTAAGTTTATAATTAATAGAAATTTCCGATTGTTTTTTTGGATAAATCATTGCTTATAATAATGGCTAAGTGGCATGGTTTTGGTCGTTGTAAAACAAGGTTATCTAGAGATATAGGTAAAATTAACTCTTCAAAAGTCCAAAGTGTAATGACAAAACATACACTATCAGTAGCTAAATCTATCAAAGAAAAAGGATTAATTGATATTTCTCTAGCAATATCTGGTATTGGATTTAATAAGAGTAGAAGATGGTCTAATCAATTAGGAATTGGGAACTTTAATTTACAGGGGAGAGGTTGCTTAGGAGAAAAAATGAAAAGACAAATAATAATTAATAAAAAATCCTTTTTTAACAAAAAATTCAAAAATATAATTTTTATTGGGACTGACCTTCCAGATTTATGTCATTTAGATATAGTAACTACGATCAAAGAACTTAAAAAACATGATCTAATTTTAGGTCCATCAAATGATGGAGGTTATTGGCTTATTGCTTTGTCTGAAAAAATATTATCCACTCATTTAAATTTACCTTTTACAAATATCAAGTGGAGTTCGGAGAATGTACTTCAAAATACAATTGCTAATTTTTCTTCCATAGATATTAAATATAAGTTTTTAAAAACAAAAATAGATGTAGATACTATCCATGATATTGAAAAGAGAAATTAATCACTTTGTCTAAAATCTCAATTATTATTCCTACTTACAATGAAGCAAATAATTTACCATTATTGCTTTCGGATTTATCTATTATAAATAAAGAAGTAGAAATTCTGATTGTTGACTGTGGCAGTAAAGATAAAACTATTGATATCGCAAAGATTTACGGTACAAAAATACATACATCAAAAGAAAAAAATAGAGGTTTACAACTAAATATTGGTGCAAAAAATGCATTAGGAGAATGGTTTATTTTTTTACATGCCGACTCAAGGTTAAATCGCGATTGGTTAAAAAGAATAAAGTCAGTTTTACAAGATGAAGAATCTTATATTTATTCTTTTATGTTTAAAATTGATAGTAAAAAGATAATTTACAGATTTCTTGAAATCCTTGTAAATTTTAGAAGTTTTTTTTTAAAAACACCCTATGGAGATCAGGGTTTAATAATACATAGAAAAACCTATTTTAAAAATAATGGTTATAGAAAAATTCCTTTAATGGAAGATTTTGATTTCATAAAAAGATTAAAAAATAAAGAAAATTTAAGAGTACTAAATTTTCCAATTTATACAAGTTCTAGGAAATGGGAAAAAACTAATATTTTTCAACAAGCATTAAATAATTGGAAATTTAGGAGAAGATGGTTAAAAGGGGAATCTATAGAGTCTATATATATTGATTACTACAAAAAATAATTAATTTGCATACCAAAAAGCGCACTTAGAACCTCTTGGCTCTAATATCCAACCTTGTCTTTTATAAAATGAAACCACTTCTGCATCAGCGAAAAGGGTAACTTTAAAAATTCCAATATTTTTTAATTCTTTTAAGATATATTTCATCAATTCTTTACCTAAACCTTTTCCCTGATATATAGGGTTAACAGCTACATCCCACACCGTTGCCTCTAAAATTCCGTCACCTGTGCATCTAGCAAAACCAACAAGTCTAGGAAACTTTTCGTCATGAAGCCATAATCCCACAACCAGAATACTAAAATCTAAAGCTCTTTTTACTCGCCTTATTGGCCTTCTACTCCAACCAACAGTTTGCAAAAGTTGATCTAACTCAATAAGATCTAATTCTTTATCCTTACTACAAACAAAAACTTCTTCTTTATTTTTCTGAGTAAATTCATAAGAATTCAAACCATAATTGTTTATAAGCTCATCTTTTGATATAGAGTTTGTTTTCTTTATTGATGACCCTTGATTTCTAAAAATCATTAAAAGCTTGCGAATCCTTTTTCTTGAAGTTCAGAGAGCTGAAAATATAGCCCTTTTTTGAATCTAAGTTCACTATGTGTTCCTTCTTCAATTAATTTTCCTCCTTTTAAGACCAATATTTTATCAGAGCTTTCAATAGTCGCGAGCCTGTGTGCAATAACTAATGCTGTCCTTTTTTCTAAAATTCTTTTAAGATCTCTTTGTAAAGTAGCTTCAGTAGAAGGGTCCATAAAGGCTGTAGCCTCATCCATTATCAAAATAACAGGATTTCTAATAGCTACACGAGCAACAGAAAGGAGTTGTCTTTCACCAGAAGAAAGATTTCCTCCTCTTTCTCTAAGAAATGTGTTTAGACCATCAGGTAATTTCTTCAACAAGCTTTCCAAGCCTAATTCTTTACAAATTTTTTCTAAGTCAAGATCATTGATATTAGTACTTAGCTTTAGATTATCTGCAACATTACCACTAAAAATAAAAGTATCTTGTAAAACAACTCCTAACATATTTCTAAGTATTGCAATAGGAATTTCCTTTATGTTTACATCATCAATCAAAATTTGTCCTGATTGAGGTTCATACAATCTACATAGCAATCTAATTATGGTTGTTTTACCTGAACCAGTTGGGCCAACAAAAGCCACATGCTCTCCTGGTTTTACTATGAAAGACAAATCCTTTATGACCTCTTCACCTTCTTTGTAAAAGAAATTAACATTGCGGAATTCAATTTTGCCTTTAAATGCAAATTCTTTTTTTAAGACCTCTCCTGAAAAATGCTTCAAAGAAATATTATCTTTAATTTCAATTTCTTCATCTAATAATTCATTTATTCTCTCAACCGCTGTAAGTCCTCCCTGAATTTGAGTAAATCTCTCCGCAAGCTGTCTTAAAGGTTCAAAAAGTCTCTGAGAATATAAAATAAAGGTAGTTAATGTTCCTAAACCAATATTCCCAGAGGTAACTAAATATCCTCCCACTGCTAATACCAATGATACCGCAGCTAGAGAGATCCACTCTATAAATGCTGATATACTACTATCATAAAAAATTGTTCCATTTACAGCCTTCTTATAAGCTAGTCCAGTATTAGAAAATTTCTTGCTATTAAAAGCCTCCCTTCTGAACATCTGAACAACTTCTAATCCTTGCAAATTCTCTTGGAAGTCAGAGTTAAGTTGAGACAATTGCTCCCTTACTTGATAATTTGCTTTTCTATAACGTTTTTGAAGCCAAATAATAAAATATGAAACTGGGATTTGAGTTAAAAGTAACAATATGGCCAGTCCTCTATCTATAGAAAGCATTGTTATAGAAATAACTATCAGACTTACGAAATCAGCTATTACTCCAACTGCCCCACTACCAAAAACCTCTGCTAAAGCGTCTACATCATTGGTCAACCTTGTTAATAATTTACCAACAGGCATTTTATCGTGATATTTAAGAGAAAGAGATATAGAGTGTTCAAAAAGTTGTCTCCTTATCCTTGCAGTAAGTCTCTGGCCTACGGCTTGGATATTATATGTTTGATAACCTTGTAAAACCAATCTAAAAAGAACGGTAATAAATAAAGTAATTATTATTAAATTAATTGACTGCCCAAAAAAAGTTTTACTTAACCAGACATCTGTATTTTCATTTTTAAGAATTGTTATTGCCTGCCCTACCAATAGAGGTTGTATCGCTCCAGCAAAAGATACAGGTAACAAAACTATCAAAATCAAAAAAATTGCTCTTTTATCTTTAGTTAAATATCTCCCTAACTTTTTAATTCTTTTAAAGTCATTCAAAAACATTTAGCTAATCTTTTATAAATCATTAATTGATTCTATTGATAAAATTGTATCTCGGAGAGAACTATTGTCTAATCTCATAGATAAAGGATTAGCAATTAGACGCGCTGTCGAGTAAAAAAGATCATCAATTTTATGTAAACCATTTTCTTTAAGGGTTTTACCTGTCGCGACTAAGTCAACTATCGCTTCTGCCATACCTGTTATGGGACCAAGTTCCACAGATCCTGTTAAATGAACTATTTCTACAGGTATATTTAAATCATCAAAATAAGCTC
>QCJI01000038.1 GCA_003216135.1 Prochlorococcus sp. AG-409-A22
TCGGCTGTATTATGTTTTTCAAAGGATATGAATTTGATATTTTAAATCCTCCTATACCTGTAGAACTACTTCTTATTTGAAGAGGTTGATTTTTATTGATAAATAACACAGAAGCTGAGAGTAGAGAACCAATAATAAGAGCCGCATAACTAAGCATTACAACACTAACATGCATAATTAACCAACTAGATCTTAATGCAGGTACCAAATTAGATGATAATTTCAAATCTTCAGGCAAAACAAAACAGGCAAAAGCAATAGTCAACAACTCAATTGGTATAGCTATTGAAGGAATAATTGGAGAATGATATTCCCTCTCAATTAACAACTGCCCAAAAGAGATTCCCCAAACAAGAAAATAAAGTGATTCATATAAATTACTTATTGGAAAATGTCCAGATATAGACCATCTAAAGATTAATTGTAAAGCTATGAAAAGATTTACTAAAATAGTAAGAATTCGAACAATAGAAGATGATTTTTTAGTAAAAACATTAAATAAAGATATTGGTAGATTAATTAAAAGAATATAAAAAACTAAAAGTCCTATAGTAGATACAGGATCATATATTAAATTTTTTAAAACATTATCAAATATCATTTTAAGGAAAATAAACCTAATTTAATTTCTATTAAAAATCCAATAATAATTTAAATCAATAATAAATGAGTAAACTTTTAATAATTACGTTTTAATATATTTAGTTAGCATTTCAAAGTTGAAAATTATCACCTAAATAATATTTTTTCACTATCACATCATTTGCTAATTCACTTGATGATCCATAAGCTAAAATTCTTCCCTTGTTCATTACATATGACTTATTAGTTATTAAAAGGGTCTCTCTTACGTTATGGTCTGTAATAAGAATACCAACTCCAGTATTACTTAATTTAAGAATAAGTTTCTTTAAATCATTAACTGATAAAGGATCTATTCCTGCAAATGGTTCGTCTAATAATAAATATTTAGGACCTTTTCTACCAACAGAAAGCGCTCTAGCTATTTCACACCTCCTTCTTTCTCCTCCTGATAGTTGAAAACCAAAATTATCTACAAAATTATTTAAATTGAATTCATTAATTATTTTCTCTCTCCTATTTCGTATTACTGCAGTACTAGAAGATGAGTTTTGCAAAGCCAAATCAATATTTTCCTTAACTGTGAGATCTCTAAAGATACTTGCCTCCTGAGTTAAATATCCCAAACCTTTTCTCGCTCGAGAATACAGAGGCATATTTGTAATGTATTTATTATTCATCAAAATATCACCTTTTTCAGGCTTTAGATTTCCTACTGCAAGATTAAAAGTCGTAGTTTTACCAGCTCCATTAGGTCCCATAAGACCAACGACTTCTCCTGGTTTAACCGTTATTGAAACATCATCAACTATTAATCTTCCTTCAATGGTCAAAGATACGTTTTTAATTCTTAAACTCATTTCTCTTATAACTGCAGAAGTATCATGTTTTCATAAAGACAATTTTTATCGTCTCTTTTTATTTAAGTCTAAAACAAATTCAAACATTTTTTCTATAAGAAGTAGATAATTTCTTCTACTTTAATTTTACTAGAATAACTTGTAAAAAATTCAAACACGCTTTAAATAAGGTTTATCATCCTCATTTATCTTCTCTTTATATTGAAGCTTTATTAACAAATTCTCTAAAAGTTTACAGAAAGATTCAAGATCAATTCCTAAATTAATATTTGTCCTAGTTTTTATTCTACCTAAACCTTCACCAAGCAGAATAGTGGCTCCATTTAAATTACCTTTACTTAAGTGAAATTGTGATACTGATACTTGAAGTATTCCTTGAATAACTTGTCTTTGATCTCCTTCAACAGTATTCCATATCTCTTCAAAAGCATCATGAGCTTCATACCATTTTTGATCATTAAAAAGATTTAAAGCAAAACAAAGGGAGTCTTGAAAACTTTCTATGTTTTCTTCATTCATAAATTTTAATTTTTAACATTTTTCTTCTTATTTAGCTTTCTCATTCTTATTGAATCTGGTGTTACTTCTAACATTTCATCGGGGCCTATATATTCGAGTGCTCTTTCAAGCGTAATCTCCACTGGAGACTGCAAAGTATCAAGTTCTTCAGCGCCAGCAGATCTCATATTAGTCAATTGCTTAGTTTTGCATATATTCAACTCTAAATCTTGTGGCCTGTTATTCTCTCCAATTATCATGCCTTTGTAAACTTTGACTCCGGGTTTAATAAAATAAACCCCTCTATCTTCAGCATTTTTTAATGCGTAGAATGTTGCCACGCCTTCTTCAAAAGCAATAAGTACTCCGTTTCTCCTTGTTTCAAAATCTCCAGATTTAGGCTTGTATTCATAAAAGGAGTGGCTCATGATACCTTCTCCTCTTGTTATGCGAACAAATTCACCACGAAAACCAATCAGTCCTCTTGATGGCACAAGAAATTCTAGTTGAGTTCTTCCATCTGAAGTTGTCTGCATATTTTTCATCTCAGCCTTTCTTGATCCAAGTTTTTCTATACAAGAACCAACTGAAACTTCAGGGACATCTAAAACTAAAGTCTCTATAGGTTCACATTGAACATTATCAATTTCCCTAAATATAACTTGCGGTTGTGAAATCTGGAATTCAAATCCCTCTCTTCTCATAGTTTCAATTAAAATCCCCAAATGTAGTTCTCCTCTTCCTGAAACAGAAAATCTATCTGGAGAATCAGTTTCTTCTACCCTTAGAGCTACATTTGTCAAAAGCTCTCTCTCTAATCTATTTTTTAATTGTCTACTAGTAACAAATTTTCCTTCTTTACCTGCAAATGGGGAATCATTAACAACAAAAGTCATATTTAGCGTAGGTTCATCAACCTTTATTAAAGGCAGAGGGTGAGGAGAATCAGGGCAAGCTATCGTTTCTCCAATATTTACGTCATCGAAGCCTGAGATAGCAACAATATCTCCGGCAAAGGCCTCATTTATATCAATTCTTTGTAATCCCTCGAATCCTAATAACTTACTAACTTTACCCTTAATGGTTTTTCCATTCTCTTTAATTAAACTAGCTTGCTGACCACTTTTTATGGTTCCATTATGTATTTTACCGATTACAATCCTGCCTAAGAAGTCAGAATAATCCAATGTTGTAATTTGCAACTGAAGTGGCTTTTCTGAGTCTCCAACAGGAGGTGGTACATGTCGCAGAATAGCTTCAAATAGAGGCATCATATTGTCACTATTTAATTCCATTTCTTCTTTTGCAAATCCTGACAGACCACTTCCAAAAAGATATGGAAAATCGCATTGATCATCATCAGCACCTAATTCTAAAAACAAATCAAGAACTTTATCGATTGCTATTTCAGGTATTACTCTGGGTCTATCAATTTTATTTACGAAAACTATGGGTCTAAGTCCTTTTTCTAATGCTTTTTTTAAAACAAATCTTGTTTGAGGCATTGGTCCTTCATTTGCATCAACTATTAATAAACATCCATCGACCATACCTAAAACCCTTTCCACCTCTCCTCCAAAATCTGCATGACCTGGAGTATCGATAATATTAATTCTGGTGTTTTTGTAATTAACAGCAGTATTCTTCGAAAGTATTGTGATCCCCCTCTCTCTCTCGAGATCATTAGAATCCATTACACATGTAGGAACCACTTCATTATCCCTAAATATTCCTGATTGAGATAACAATGCATCCACAAGAGTTGTTTTCCCATGATCAACGTGTGCGATGATTGCTACATTTCTAATTTCTTTTATTGAAGATGACATTTATAAATCTATAAAAACAAATTTAGTAATTATATTAAGGCTAACTCAAAGAATGCTTATTCTGAGAAATTCTCATTTAAGAATTTGGAAAATATAAAAATATTGAATAAATTATTTATCACCTCAAATTACATAGATTTTCTATTTGAATTTTCGAAAATTTTCAAAGCTTCTATTGAGCCCTCATACCTCCAATGCCAGGGTTCGTAATCAATATATTTATTATTTCTGTTAAAGGATAACTTAAAGTGGTACTTAGCTGCATGTCTTTGAAGCCATTTAAAAGCGTCAGTATCCTCAAATTCAACTTCAAAGTCTGTCTCTCTTTGCATATAATCCCCAATATCAATTGCAAAACCAGTACTATGTTCAGAATATCCTGGAGGGGCTGATACTCTAGCTCTTTCTGAGGCTAATTGATTTCTAATAGACTTTAAAGAATAAAAAATTTCTTTTTGCAAATTTATTGATCTATAACCACTTAAGAAAACCAAATATACTCCATCCTTTTTAGCATCTTCCCTCATCTTCAGAAGAGATTCACGCATATCAATATGAACTTTAATATTGGGTTCAATAAAAACCAATTTATCTTTAGATATTTCCGGATATGGTAAATGACCCAAAATTCTTTGGTCGAAATTATTATCAATTTGTTTATCCAAAAAACTTGAAGAGACAATTTTAGAATCTCGAATCAATCTCAATCCAGCAAATGAAAAAAGTAGTAACAGAAAAGGTGCGATTAATAATATTCTGATAAATAATTTTGAATTGGAATTGTATA
>QCJI01000039.1 GCA_003216135.1 Prochlorococcus sp. AG-409-A22
CAGTTAATTTTTAAATTTTGGTTTTATTTATGGATAAAGATAGTTTTTGTTGTGAATGAAACTATCAAAATTAATTGATTTCTAATAAAAGTAGTATTTTTTAAATAGTTTTAAAAAATACCTGGAATAATTTGACCTGTTGAAACATAAGCACCAATTAATGCAACTAATCCGATCATTGCCCAACGACCGTTTACCTTCTCGGCATTTTTAGGGTAACTGTCGTATGAAACTGACTCATCTATGTAAGGACGAGTCTCAGTCGGGAACATGTTCTGCCTACCTCCTGATTCAGTAGTTATTTGTGAATTAGACATCGAATTTGAGTAATTGTTAACAAATGTAACACAAGTATTAAGTAATGTAAATCATTCAACTCTAAATAAGTTGTTTTCAAGATCTATTATGCATATGTGTATCAAAAATGTTCTTTTGAGCTAATATCCTCTCTAATCTTCTGGCTATAAAGAATATTTTATCCGTAATTGTGAGATGCTTCTGTCCATCCCTTTGAGCTGAGCTCGTACCACTTTTCCCATGCTGAATTAAATTGTAATTTTTCAGAGGATTTAAAGCTGGCAGGCTCTCCAAGGTGATTGGTGTAGAAAACGTGAGTATGGATTATAAAATTATTTCTGTGTGAATGTTTAATTTCTTCAAATAAAATCAATCTGCTGCCCTCAGGATTAATTAGGCATCCTTTTGGCATATTAGTCCCGCAGCTAAAAGAATATTTAGGCCAATCATCTCCTTGCTCCAAATTCATTATTTTATAATACCTTTGTACTGTAATTTGATTTGTTTTCTTTTGTTGTCAATCCACTTTAGGTAAAGTACTTATTTACTAATTATTTTTTTGGTCTTTAATAAAAAAGATAATATGGTTAAGTTCATGAATTATAGGGAAGATTTAGAAATCAAACTTCAGAAAGTAACTCTTGCAATACAAGAAGTTGTTGAGGATGTATATATTACTGATCAAGAAAAACAAAGAATTATTGCGAAATTAATTGATTTCAAAGATGCCATTATTTCAAAGGGTATGGAACTTAATATTGAATTGGAAGCAGCATAGATAAAGCATTTATAACTATTATCGACTAATATTTATCTTTATCAAATGCTTCCTGGTTCCATTGATTTAATAATTCTAATATTATTTTTCTTAGTTCTTCAAGCATGGTGGGTGATCCCAATAATTAAAAAAAATAATAATTTAAATAAGAGAGCTAATAAATTTAGAGAGGAAATTAAGCAATTAGAAAAGTTATACAAAAAATAAAAATAATCACTAATATTGTTATTGGAAACCATAAATATTTTTCTAAATATTCAGTTTTTATGAGGAACAACTGTAGTGTGATACACCTCCGAAATTAAAAAACTTGTTTGGCTTTAGTCGATTATATTTTTGATCTATTTCTGAAGATTGTTCTTTGTAGGGATTACTAAATACCTCCTGCAATTCTTTTATCTTTTTGTAATTACCTTTTTCGGCCTCTTCATATGCAGGCACTACCATCCATTCGCGCCATGTATATATTGGGTTGAGAGATTTCATTGATTCAGATTTTTCTTTAATATTCGCCTCTTTTCTCAAATTATCTTGCCAGTTTTTAAGCCAGACTTCCCATCTCTGATGGAGATCTTGATTAATTGGTAAATAAAAACTATCTTTTATAGAATCTAAGTTTTCCGGAATACAAGATAGTTTACGGAATAAAATTGTATAGTCAGCTTTTGAAATTACCATAAGGTTCAAGATTTCATTAACAAGCGTTTTATCGTAAAAGTCTAATCCAATCTTATTTGCCCACATTTGCTGTAATTCTTTGCTCATTAATTCTGAAAAATCATTCTCAATTTGATCTAAATTTTCTATATATTCTTCCTTCCCTGAGAGTAATGGTCTGAGAGAAGAACAAAATGTCTTAAAATTGACTTGGCCAGCAGAGGGTTGATTGAAAAATGAGAAATGTTCACCTCCTCCAGTCCAGGGCTGAAATCTTGGATCAAATAATTCACAGAATCCAAAGGGTCCATAGTCCAGAGTGAATCCTCCAGCAGCGCAATTATCACTATTGAAATTTCCTTGGCAGTAACCAACTCTCAACCAGTTAGAGATAAGAGATATAAGTCTTTCTCTATATAGAGAGGCCAATTTTATTACTTTATTTTCGAATGAAATTTCAGATTTAATTTCATTTTTATAGTTTCTATCCATTAGATGTTGAACAATCATCTTGAGTTCATTAAGGGCCTCATTATGTGAATTGCTACGAACTCGGCGTGCAAATAGTTCAAGTTGACCAACACGTAAAAAAGATGGAGCGACACGTGTAGTAATTGCTGCGTGATTATCCATCATGATGTCAGGTTCAAAATACTTAGATCCTTTGGAATACCATGGCCTTCTAACTATTTCTGTTTTTGAGGCATAAAGTATTAAAGATCTTGAAGTGGGAATTCCTAAAGAATACATAAATTCCTGCGCAAGAAATTCTCGAACACTTGAACGTAGTACAGCTCGTCCATCTGCCCCACGACAATATGGAGTTGGTCCACCCCCCTTAAGTTGCATCTCCATTCTTTGCCCATTAAATAAACCTTCGAAGACAGAAATTGCTCTACCATCTCCATAACCATTACCATTACCAAAAGGACATTGTTGTGTGTATTCAGTGCCGTATATAGATAATGCATAGCCTGTTGCCCAGCCAAATGGTCTTAATGGATAATCTGCAACCTCAATGTCACCTGAGAAAAAGCGAGAAAACTTTTTATCCTTTGCAAGCTCACAGCTTAATCCCAACTCTTTAAATAATTTGCTGCTATGAGCAACATACTCTGATTCGGGAAGAGTCTTTGGAGTAACCGGGACATAATGGCCTGAATACACGGGTCTGAGCCTATGATCATTTCCATCTTTTGTTGATTGAGGATCAGCTTTGAGCTTATCCATGAAAGAATAATCTGCTAATTGAGAAAACTCATAAAAGGTTCTCGTTTTTTGATCTTTTAACGATTCAGATTTACTTGACATCAATTCATTAATCTATTCTTGATTGCGTTGTAATTTCTTTAAATTAAACACTTAATATGTATTTTATATTGAATTTCAATGGAGATATTTTTTATAAGATTTTTAAGATTAGATAAAAATCTAAAACTAATATTTATATATTTTTTCTTATGTTTTTTATTAGTTTACCCACCCCTTTAGTAAGTCAAATAAACTTATAAGTAGTCCAAAAGCAATAATTGGAGGTGCAACCCATCGGGTCATAAATTTCAAATATCGAGTTGTTTTAATTCCAACTCTGGAAGCATTAAGCTCATCGTTAAACTTCCCAGGAACTACCCAACCCATAAAGAAAGATACAAGAAATCCTCCAAAGATAAGTAATACCCCTCCAAAGATTGAATCAACAGTTCCAAGTATATTTAAATTCAATGCAGAAGGTATGCCTGCTAAAAAAAGAAAAACTGTTATTAACCAAACGGAACTTTTTCTTTTAAAACCAAATTTATCCATTAGAGAAGAAACTGGTACTTCCAATAAAGATACGGAGGAAGTTATAGCCGCAATATAGGCTAAGGCAAAAAAGGCAACAGCTACGATTCTTCCAACTGCTCCATATGACCCTAAGGCTGTTGGAATTGATATAAATAATGCACCAACTGTAGATTCAGAAATGGCATCACTTAGACCAAATGTTAAAACAATTGGGAAAGTGATAAATCCTGCCAGGAGTCCTACCAAGGTATCTAATGATGCAACACCAATACTTAGTTTAGGAAGATTACTCTTTCTATTTAGGTAAGAAGCGTAAGTAACCATAATTCCAATACCTAAACTTAATGAAAAGAAGGCTTGTGTAAATGCGTTTCTAATCGTTTGGGGGTTTGTTAATTCAGCAAAATCAAACTTGAACAAAAATGTTTTATATCCTTCCCATGCCCCGGAAAGTGTAGCAGCCCAAATAGCAAGCACTACTATTATTATAAAAAGTATAGGCATGAAGAATCTGGTCACTTTTTCTATACCTTTTTTTATTCCAGAAGAAACAATTAAGGCTGTAAGCACTAGACTTAATAGATGTCCTAATAAAACGCTTTTACCAGTACTAATTGAGCCAAAGAATGTTTCTGCTTCAGTTAAATTCTTTGGTAATCCAATAAATAATGAGTGAAATAAAGTATCTGCCGTCCAACCCATTATCACTGAATAATATGATGCTATGCCTAAAGGAGCTATAAAGAACAAAATACCTAATGGATACCAATTCTTACCAGCTAACTTAACTGGTGCAAGCAATGTGCTGGACATGGCATTTCTTCCTAATGCCATTTCAGCAACAAAAACTGGAAGACAAACAATTAGTACAATTAAAACGTAAAGAAGCACAAAAGCAGCACCTCCTCCTTGAGAGGACCTGTAGGCGAATCCCCATAGATTGCCAAGACCTACCGCACTACCAGCAGCTGCAAGAATAAAACCAAGCCTGCTAGTC
>QCJI01000040.1 GCA_003216135.1 Prochlorococcus sp. AG-409-A22
AAGAAAAGCGATAAATTTTATGCTTTATCAATGTTCCCCTACCCATCAGGTAATCTTCATATGGGACATGTTAGGAATTATGTAATTACAGACTTAATAGCTCGTTTTCAAAGGTTTAACGGCAAATCCGTTTTACATCCAATGGGTTGGGATGCATTTGGTTTGCCTGCGGAGAATGCTGCGATTGAAAGAGGAATTAGTCCTAGCGTTTGGACTAAAAAAAATATTTCTCATATGAAGTCACAATTAAAGCTTTTGGGATTATCAGTTGATTGGGATAAGGAATTTGCAACCTGTGATGAAAACTATTATGTATGGACACAATATCTATTTTTAGAGTTATACAAGGCTGGACTTGTATATCAAAAGGAATCAGAAGTTAATTGGGATCCTATAGATAATACAGTCTTGGCGAATGAACAAGTTGACTCAGAGGGTAAATCTTGGAGATCTGGAGCATTAGTTGAAAAGAAATTATTAAAGCAATGGTTTTTAAGAATTACTAACTATGCAGATGAGTTATTAAAGGATTTAGAAAAATTAGACAATTGGCCAGAAAGAGTAAAAATAATGCAAGATAATTGGATTGGAAGGTCAATTGGTACAAATATTAATTTCAAAATTAATACCAGTCCACAAGAAAACATAACTGTTTTCACTACAAGACCAGATACTTTATTTGGAGTTACCTATTTGGCAATTTCTGTTAATCATCCAATAATTAAACATATTTCTGATGAATCAACCTTACAAGATATAGAAAAACTAAAACAATATTTGAAGAAAAATAAAAACAATGAATTAGAAAAAATGGGTATTAAAACAAATTTAGTAGCTGTAAATCCAGTAAATTCTGAACCTATACCAATTTGGGTGGCAAGTTATGTTATTGATGAATATGGTACAGGAGCAGTTATGGGAGTACCTGCTCATGATCAAAGGGATTTTGAATTTGCTAAGAAAAACAATATTGATATTAAGCAAGTAATAATAAAAGAAAAAAGTGAATCATATAATCAACTTGATAATGCTTATATAGGAAATGGATATCTTATTAATTCAAATCAATATGATGGTAAAGAAAATACTATTGCTAAATTAAAAATTTCAGAGGAAGGAATAAATAATGGATGGGCTGAAAATAAGATTCAATATCGATTAAGAGATTGGTTAATATCTAGACAAAGATATTGGGGATGTCCAATACCAATAGTTAACTGTAAAAAATGTGGTTCTGTTCCTTTAAAACAATCAGAATTACCTGTTTCCTTACCAAAAGATATAGAAATCTCTGCTAATAAGATTAATGCTCTAGGTGATAATAATAATTGGATAAATACAACATGTCCAAAATGTGGAACAGCTGCAAAAAAAGAAACTGATACTATGGACACTTTCATGTGTTCATCCTGGTATTTTTTAAGATATCCATCGTCAAAATGTTCAACTAAGCCATTTGAAAAGAATGAAATTAATAAGTGGTTGCCGGTAGATCAATATGTTGGAGGAGTAGAGCATGCAATTTTGCATTTGTTATATGCAAGATTTTTTACTAAAGCCTTGCGAGATAATGAACTCTTTGAAATTGATGAACCATTCAATAAACTATTAACTCAAGGAATGGTTCAGGCCGCTGCCTATAAAAACAATAAAACGGGAAAATATGTTTCTCCTTCGGATATTACGGACCTTTCAAACCCTACAGATCCAATTGACAATTCTAATCTTGAAGTTCTTTTTGAGAAGATGTCCAAATCAAAATATAATGGAATAGACCCTGAATCTGTAATTAAAAAATATGGTGCAGATACAGCAAGAATGTTTATATTATTTAAGGCACCACCAGAAAAAGATTTGGAATGGGGAGATACAGATGTTGAAGGTCAATTTAGATTTTTAAGCAGGATTTGGAAGCTTTTTATAAATTGCGAAAATAATATAAATACTAAAAATAAGTCCTATCCAGATAAAGAAAAAGCTTTAATTAAGTCAATGAATATTGCAATAAAAGAAATTTCAAATGACATAATAAATAACCAATTTAATACAGCGATTTCAGAACTAATGAAGTTTTATAATTCATTATCAAATTCGATTAATGATGTAAACAATAATTTAAAAAAAGATGCTTTAAAGACATTTTGTATTTTGTTGGCTCCATTTGCTCCTCATATTTCAGAAGAAATATGGCAACTTATAGGATTTGAAAATTCTGTTCATTTAGAACACTGGCCTTCATTTAATGCCGAAGCACTAAAAGAAGATTCATATGAACTAGTAATACAAGTAAATGGAAAAGTTAGAGACAAAATTAATATTAATAATGAAATGAATGAAGATCAAATTAAGGAATTAATTCTTAAAAGACCTAACATATTAAAATGGACTCAAGATAAGGAAATAAGAAAAATAATTATTGTTAAAGGAAAAATTATGAATATTGTTGTTTAAGAATTTCTTTTTTGAATAACTAATGAATTTGGATTTGACCAATCGCCCTTAACTAAATAATCATCATTACCGAAGCACATTTCACGGAGTATAAAAAATATTGATTCACTTGAAGAATTTTTTATTAAAGAAGTAAATTTATTTATTGTGAATTCTCCTCCTTGATTTAACAATTGAGTGACCTGTTGTTGATAACAGATTATATCTGCCGCAGCTTTTTTTCCTGCTTCAACACCAGGTTGATCATATGCATTTATATTTACTAATTCAGCGTAGAAAGATACAGCCCTCTCAAATAAAGCGATTAAGGCACCAAGTGAAAAACAATTTAATTTTTCTAATGTGATAGTGATACTTTGTCTGTTTTCATTAGAAAGTGCGGATCTGGTCCCTTGCAAAAAACCAGAAAGATATTCTTTAGGATTCTCTTTATCATCAAAAATATTCGTCGAAGGAGAATCTAATAATTCAATAAAAATACAAAAGAAGTTATCAATACCATCTCTCAGTTGCTGTACATATGCATGTTGATCAGTTGATCCTTTATTCCCAAAGACTGAAATTCCTTGATTAACTATTTCTCCATTCCTATTGAATTTTTTACCTAAAGATTCCATTACTAATTGCTGGAGATATTTACTAAATACCTGTAACCTGTCTCTATAAGGCAATACAACCATATCCCTTTTTCCTAAACCATCTCCAGATAAATACCATGCCGATGCTAATAGTGCTGAAGGATTTTTCTTAAAATCATTTGAACGCGTTACATCATCCATCACTGATGCTCCACGAATGAATTCAAATATATTTTCATTAATAAGAGCAAGTGGAAGTAATCCTACAGCACTAGTTATGCTTGTTCTACCTCCTACCCAATCTTGTAAATTTAAAACTTTCAACCAGTTTTCACTAATAGCTTTTTTATATAACTTACTATCTTTCATGGTTATAGCGATGGCATTTAGTTCCAATGGCAAGAGGTATGCATTCAACTATTTATGGAAGATTAAAAGATCCTGGATTAACATCCGATGACTGTAGAATTCTTTTGGAAAATTTTTATAGGAATTTTAGTA
>QCJI01000041.1 GCA_003216135.1 Prochlorococcus sp. AG-409-A22
AAGATTAGAAGATTAAGAGATGAGTTGGGCCAACCTTACAAACGTGCATAATTAAATACTCATACCACCATCAATACTTATTGTTTGCCCTGTTATATAACTTCCAGCATCACTTGATACTAAGAATGATACTAATTGAGCAATTTGAGAACAACTTCCTAGTCTTTTTAAAGGTATAGCTTTTACAATTTCTTCAGTATTAAGTTTTTCAGTCATTTCTGTTTCTATGAAACCAGGAGCTATTGCATTAACTTGAATACCTCTAGAAGCAAATTCTTTAGCGCAAGTTTTTGTAAAACCAATAACACCAGCCTTCGCAGCAGAATAATTTGCTTGTCCAGGATTTCCAATTATTCCAACGACAGATGAAATATTTACTATAGTACCACTTCTTTTTTTCATCATAAATTTAGAAGCATATTTTGTGCAAAGAAAAACTCCTTTTAAATTTGTATTAAGTACTTCATCCCATTGTTCTGATTTCATTCTCATCAAAAGACCATCTCTGGTTATCCCAGCATTGTTAACAAGAATATCAATAGATCCATTGATTTTTATAATTTCGTCAAAAGCTAAGCTAACTGACTCCTCTTTTGAAACATCAAATTTTAATTTATGAGCTTTACCCCCATTATTTTTGATTGTACTCACAACCTCGTCAGCTTTTTCATCAGAGGAGGAATAATTAATAAAAACTTCTGCACTTAGCTTACTAAGCTCCAGAGCAATTTCCTTGCCAATACCTCTGCTAGCTCCTGTAATTAAAGCAACTTTCCCTGATAAAGATTCTTTATTTGACATTTTTAAATTTTTATAATTTAAAATCGTAGTACTATTTGTGCAAAGATATTGCTTTTATTTATAATTATCTAGAAATTATTAAATCAAATTGTTGTGCACTTGTTAATTCCTGCGGCAGGTAGTGGTAGCAGAATGAAAGCTGGGAAAAATAAATTATTAATCGAATTGGAAGGAGAGTCTCTTATTTATTGGACTCTTAAATCTATATTATCTTCAAGTTCAATAAGCTGGGTAGGAATAATAGGTCAACCAAAAGATAAAGAATTATTATTAAATTCAGTAAAGAATTTTTCCAATCAAGTTAAATGGATCAATGGTGGAGAGACTAGGCAAGAATCAGTTTTTAATGGTTTAAATTCACTCCCGAAAGATGCTAAAAAAGTTTTAATTCATGATGGTGCTAGATGTTTAATTAATCCGGAATTAATTAACAAATGTGCTGCAGAATTAGAAAAAAATGAAGCTGTTATTTTGGCTACTAAAGTTACTGATACGATAAAGATTGTTGATAATAAAGGTTTTATTAAAGAAACACCAAATAGGCAATATTTGTGGGCGGCTCAAACTCCTCAGGGTTTTTTAGTTGATAGTTTAAAAAAAGCTCATAAAATGGCAATTGATAAGAATTGGATTGTAACTGATGATGCCTCATTATTTGAAATGCTGAATTGGAAAGTAAAAATTATTGAAGGAAATTATTCAAATATAAAGGTTACATCCCCAATAGATTTGAAAATTGCGAAACTGTTTCTAAAAGATTCCTATACATAAGGGATAGGAATACTAAGGATACCATTATCACCATTTAGTATGGCGTCATATCCTAGAGGAATGCAAGCATTACCTGATATATGTCCAATAGGTAGGTCAAAAAGGATAGGAAAATTAAATTCTTTCAGTCTTTCCATTAAAAGGTTTTTTAATAAATCTTTCCATTCGGGAGTACAAATATCAGCAGAAAACCTTCCGAATCCAATTCCTGCAATTTCAGAAAACATTTTGGTCATTCTTAGATAAGTCAACATTCGATCAATTTTATAAATATCTTCATTGATATCCTCAAATATTATTATTTTCCCTCTGACCTCTGGGAAGTGATCAGTACCAATTAAAAAAGTTGCAATAGTTAGATTAGAGACAATTATTTCTCCTTGCGCTTTTCCTTCTTTTAAAGGGATCCCCTGAATATCTTCAAGATACCCTTCAAAAAGTAAATTTCTTAACCTTTTTAGACTCCATTCTGGTTCTTTGGAAAGACTTGTAACCATAGGCCCATGAATAGAACCCAAATATCCTTGAGAATATTTGGAAAGTAATAAAGAACATGTATCAGAGAATCCAAGCATTAAGCCATTTCCCCAAGATGGATCTTTTTCTAGAAGTCTTGCTGACCCCCAACCTCCTTTTGCAAAAATGATGAGTTTGCTATTTTGAGCTTTCTCAAGTGCTTCAAATCTTGTCTGATCATCTCCAGCAAAATACCCAAATCTTTTTGATAAAGAATTATGTTGATTAATTTCTAAACCCCATTTTTTTAAAATTTCTAAGCCTTTTGTTAAATCATCTTCTTTATCAATAAAGGAGCTTGGAGCTAAAACATCTATTCGATCTCCTTTCTTTAATTTAACTAACATGATTAATAATTTATGATGCGATGATAATGCCTAATAAAATTACCCCTCCATAAATTGATTGATTTTTGAAATGATTACCAATGTTTTTAATGGATTGCTTATTTTCAGGAAATACTTTCAGAATATCTTTTTGCATTAAGAATGCTGTTATTAGCAGAATTGGCCAAAAAATAAAATTTAGTTGATTAAGAAAACCACATATTGCAAGAAAAGCAGAAGTTAAAAAATAACAAATGTGTATAGTTATTTTCGTTTTGTTTTTTAGATTAACAGCAGAACTGTTTATACCAATTTCAAGATCATATTTTTTATCAGCAAGAGCATAGACCGTATCAAAACCAAATGTCCAGAAAATTGTGGCGAGCCAACAACACAATAAAACAAGGCTCTTTAAGTTGCCTTCATTAGCGGCCCAAGGAATTAAAACTGCAAAACCCCAGCAAATTGACAAGATTAATTGAGGATATTTAAACCATCTTTTGGAGGAAGGATAG
>QCJI01000042.1 GCA_003216135.1 Prochlorococcus sp. AG-409-A22
AACCACCACTAGAATAATCGATCTCATCAATTATGGAGCCTTTTTTATTCTTTGATGGGAGATTTAGGAAAGAGCCCCTTTGGCCATCAGTTCTCATATTAAATCCAATTAAATTATCAAATTCATTTGTTGCTTCGATGGCTATTGCACCAGCACCATCTCCAAAGAGAATACAGCTTCTTCTATCATTCCAATCTACATAGCTTGACATTTGATCTGCACCAATAACTATAGCTCTTTTATAACTTCCACCTTTTAAAAATTGAGAGGCTGTTATTAAAGCAAATAAAAATCCACTACATGCTGCAGTCAAATCAAAAGCCACGGCATTATTTGCACATAATTTAGCTTGAATCGCAGGCGCAGAACCAAATAAATCATTTGGAGTAGAAGTAGCTAAAACTATCAAATCAATTGTTTCAATCTCCCATTTAGCCATCTGAATTGCTGACATCGCAGCCTTATAACCCATCTGAGTTACATTTTCTTCTAAACCAGAAATCCTTCTCTGAGAAATACCTGTTCTAGATTTTATCCATTCATCACTTGTATCGACCTTATTACTAATTTTTTGATTAGTAAGTATTTGATCAGGCACATAACTTCCACTTCCTTTGAATGAGACTCCAATCTGATTAAAATTTATTCCTTCCAAAAGAGTTTTTTAATTACTTATATAAGTCAATCATAAAATATGACAAAATATGTTTTAAGAATTTAAAACATGAAGCTTTTGAAGTTGATTTAAATTCTCCATAACATCATGATTTACTGCAGAATGAGCTAAACGCAGAGCACTAACTACAGATAAAGACTTACTACTCCCATGTCCAATAACACAAATTCCATTAACTCCAAGTAATAAAGCACCTCCATGCTCAGCATGATCTAACCTTTTTTTTATTCTGAGTAGATTACTCTTTAAAAAAGCAGAGCCAACTTTACCTCTTCTACCCCTTGGTAGCTCAGACCTCAAAATATCTAATAAAACTCCACCAACAGACTCAAGAAATTTAAGTAATATATTTCCTGTAAAACCATCGCAAACAACGACATCAAAACTACCAGATAAAACATCTCTGCCTTCACAATTACCTACAAAATCAAAACTTTTTTCCTTGGAAAGTAATTCAAAGGTTTTAAGAGATAAATCATTACCTTTGCATTCTTCTTCTCCAATATTTAATAAACCAATTCTTGGTTTTTTAATTTGTAAAACATCTTTGGCATAAATATTACCAAGAAGGGCAAACTGATGCAGATAAGAGGGCTTGCAATCAGTATTTGCCCCAACATCTAAAACTAATACAGGACGCGTTTGATCTCTTGAAGGGAATAATGCACCAATAGCAGGTCTTTCAATACCTTTTAACCTGCCAAGTCTAAAAATAGCAGAAGCCATCATAGCTCCTGAATTACCTGCGGAATACACAGCTTTTGCTTGATTATTCTTTACTAAATCCATCGCAACATTTACACTGGCATTTTTTCTTTTCCTGACAGCCGTAGCTTCTTCGTTCATGCCTATAGGGTCTCCACTATCAATTAATTCCAAGCGATTATTATCAATTTCTTTTTCAAGCAATTCTAGTAAAGCGACTTTTTCTGCTTCATTTCTTACTTTTTCAATGTTCCCAACAAACTTTACATTTATAGGAAATCTGGTTATCGCATCAAGGCAACCCTCAAGAATTGGAGCAGGAGCATAATCTCCACCCATACCATCAACTGCAATCCAAATTCTCTCAGCATTTGATTCGTATTCTTTATTGAAAGCATTATCGCTATTTTGTAATCTTTTTAAAGGATCAAAAACTAATGGCTGTAATGTATTTTTTGCTAATGAACTAGCATTTGAAACTACACTGCTAGCAGTATTAACAACCGATTCAGCACTTGAAACTACGTTTCCAGCAACATTACCAGCAACATTACTTGCAACATTACTTGCTGAACTAACAACAGATCCAGCGCCAGAGACAACGTTACCGGCAACATTACTAGCAGTAACAGCTGAATTTGCGGCGGTATCAACTATAGAGGTCACAGCTGAGTTCCTTTTATACCAAATAACTAATCTTCTGATAGCTCTTGGCTTATTAATTTTATTTAAAGTCTCTTTTCCCATTTATTTACCATCAAAAGGAGAAATATCTACAATTCTTTGAAAGAGATATCCTGTACCTCTCGCTGTAAGAATTAATTCAGGATTTGCAGGATCAGCTTCTAACTTTGATCTGAGTCTTGATATATGAACGTCCACTACTCTTGTATCTACATGTCTTTCTGGTGTATAACCCCAAACCTCCTTCAATATCTCTCCTCGACTAAAAGGCTCTCCTGATCTACTTACTAAAAGCTCCAAAAGACTAAATTCCATTCCAGTTAATCTAATTCTTTCATCGCTTTTGAAAACTTGTCTTCTATTTGTATCAATTTTTATATCCGTAACCAAAATTAAACCTGAATTAGGCATTCCTGGAATTTGTTCTTTATCTATTCTTCTTAAGACGCACCTAATTCTAGCTTCTAACTCTTTCGGACTAAAAGGTTTGACAACATAATCATCAGCTCCTAATTCTAAACCTGTTATCCTATCAGCGACATCTCCTAATGCAGTTAACATTACAATCGGCACATCAGAGTCTTTTCTTAATTCTTGGCAAACTCCATACCCATCTAGTTTAGGCATCATGACATCAAGCACAACTAAATCAGGCTCATAATCATTAAATAACTTTAGTGCTTCTTTACCATCACATGCAGTGACAACTTTGTAACCAATCATAGAGAGACGTGTCTCTAAAATTC
>QCJI01000043.1 GCA_003216135.1 Prochlorococcus sp. AG-409-A22
TCGAGATGTATCGTGGGCATTGGAAGCATGTTTAGATATAAAAACAAAATACTTATGGCATGAATCTTCAGATTTAGGTGATGTAGATGCAATTGTTTTACCGGGAGGTTTTAGTTATGGTGATTATTTACGATGTGGAGCAATTGCAAGATTCTCTCCATTAATTAATGCCTTGCATGACTTTGTAAAAAGCGGCAGAAGAGTATTAGGAATATGTAATGGATTCCAGATTCTAACCGAGTCTGGTTTTTTACCAGGAGCCCTTGTTGCTAATAAAAACCTTAATTTTATTTGTGATGATGTTGAATTGGATGTTATTTCATCCAAAGGAGGTTGGTTAAATAATAAACATCAAGAAAAAGGTATTAACTTACCAATTGCGCATGGGGAAGGGAGGTATCATTGTGATTCAGATACTTTAAAAAAACTAATTGATAATGATTTAATTGCTATAAGATATAAGAATAATCCTAATGGTTCTACTTTCGATATCGCAGGCATAACAAATGAACAAGGAAATGTTTTTGGATTAATGCCACATCCAGAAAGAGCATGTGATGAAAAAATAGGAGGAATCGATGGCCTTTATACTTTGAAGTCATTAATTAGGTATTAAAAAAGGCCTCCTAATTTTGGAGGCCTTTTCTTTTGAATTGGTTTAGAACTTTAAACAGTTGCCTTTACTTTTGAATCTAAATCACCTTTGGCGTATAAATCTGCATAATAATTTGTACTGTTTTGTTTGATCTTACTTGCTTGACCTTCGCACCAGAACTGCTTATATCTATCAAGACAAACCTGCTTCATATATTTTCTAGCGGGTTTGTTGAAATGTCTTGGGTCGAAGTTTGCTTTATCTGCAAATGCAGCTTCTCTAACAGCAGCAGTAAATGCAAGTCTGTTATCTGTATCGATGTTCACTTTCCTTACCCCATTTCTGATTCCTTCTTGGATTTCTTCAACAGGTACACCATATGTCTGAGGAATTTCACCACCATACTTATTGATAATGTCTAGCCATTCTTGAGGAACAGAGCTTGATCCGTGCATTACTAGGTGAGTATTAGGAAGTGCCTTATGAATTTCAGCTATTCTACTTATTGCAAGAACTTCTCCTGTAGGTTTTCTTGTGAATTTATATGCACCATGACTCGTACCTATAGCTATAGCTAAAGCATCAACTTTGGTTTTGGCAACAAAGTCTGCAGCCTCTTCAGGATCAGTTAGAAGCATATCTGTAGAAAGTTCACCTTCAAATCCATGACCATCTTCTGCCTCTCCTTTCCCTGTTTCTAATGAACCTAAGCAGCCCAACTCACCTTCCACACTAACTCCAACAGAATGAGCGAAATCTACAACCTTTTTAGTGACTGCAACATTATATTCGTAACTAGCCGGTGTTTTTGCATCAGCTTCTAAAGAACCATCCATCATTACTGATGTAAAACCATTAATTGCTGCTGAGTAGCATGTTGATGGCTCATTACCATGGTCTTGGTGCATTACAACTGGAATATTTGGATATGTTTCAGTAGCAGCAAGAATAAGATGACGAAGAAAAATTTCTCCAGCATAGCTTCTTGCCCCTCTTGAAGCTTGGAGAATTACGGGACTATCAGTTTCATGGGCTGCTTCCATGATTGCTTGAACTTGTTCAAGATTATTAACATTGAAAGCTGGGATGCCGTAACCATTCTCCGCAGCATGATCTAAAAGTAGTCTTAGTGGTACGAGGGCCATAATTAAAATAAATTAAATGCTAAATAAGCACATTGATTTGGAGAGTTTAGTATAAAGAGGTATCAACTGTCACGTTATTAGATATACAAAATTCTAAATCGATGTACTATTTTATGACCCAGCGCGTAATTTTCTTAAGATCTTGATTTAGTAAGTGTAGCCTGCAACAAATAATTGCTCATCAGAGGAAGGTTGAGATCCTGCTATATAGCTACCTTTTGAAGCTTCAGAGTTTGCTTTTGCTCTGGCTATTAAGGCCTTTTGACCTCCTTCTAAATTACTTCCCTTCCAAGCCTTTAAACATGAATGCTGCAAGGCTCTTCCATAAGAGAATGAAACGTTCCATAACGCTTTTCTATAAAGAGTGTTCATATTATTCAAGTAAACAGAAGCAGCCTCTTCACTTAGTCCTCCTGATAAGAAAACTATCCCTGGAATAGATGCGGGAACGGATCTTTCCATAGTTCTTATTGTCATTTCAGCTACTTTCATAGGATCAGCCTTTGTCGGACAATCTGCTCCATTTACAGTCATAGAAGGCTTTAAAAGTGTTCCTTCTAGAAAGACCCCATTTGTTTGGCAGGCAATATATACCTGCTTAATTACTTCTTCTTGAACCTCAGCAGTTTTTTCAATTGTATGACTTCCATCCATTAAGATTTCAGGTTCAATTATTGGAACTAAACCTGATTCTTGAACCGACCTTGCATACCTGGCTAAGCCCCAAGCATTTTCTTGTATTGATAGTTTTGAAGGACAACCATCATCTGTTATCTGTAATACTGCTCTCCATTTTGCAAATCTTGCTCCTTGTTCATAGTATTTTGCTGCTCTTTCAACTAATCCATCCTGGCCAGAACAGAAAGTTTCAACATTTCCTCCTCCAGGAAGTGGATTTAAACCTTTATCAACTTTTATACCTGGAATAATTCCTAAATCATTTAACT
>QCJI01000044.1 GCA_003216135.1 Prochlorococcus sp. AG-409-A22
CATCCAATCATAAACTTCTTCAGGTAGTTTACCAACTCTGGGATCTGAAGGTGATATTTCATGAGGGTCCATAACTCCTTTGGGTAAATACGCAAGTTGTTTTAAGGGTTTGACTGATGGATCTGTAGTGACATTTGTAGGGAGTCGGCCAAGTGCAATATTATCGAAATTTAAATTATGTCTATCAAATGTTGCTAATTCATATTCCTCAGTCATTGATAAGCAATTCGTAGGGCAAAATTCGACACAATTTCCGCAAAAAATGCAAACACCAAAGTCTATAGAATAATTTCTAAGTTCTTTCTTTTTGGTTTCTTTGTTCATTACCCAGTCAACTACAGGTAAATTTATCGGACAAACTCTCACACAAACTTCACATGCGATACATTTATCAAATTCATAATGTATTCTGCCTCTATATCTTTCAGAAGGGATTAACTTCTCATAAGGATATTGGACAGTTACTGGTCTCCTGCGAAGATGATCAAATGTTACGGAGAAGCCGTTATATAAATATTTGCCGGCACTGAAAGCCTCTTTAATATAACTATTTACTTTTTGAAGAAAATCTTTCATCTGTAAAGAATTTACTTAATTATTCTAGTTTAGTGGGTTAATTTTAATTTTAAGTATATTTACTTAAAATTAACCACCAAAGACTTGGGGGAATGCAAGTTTTAATCCTGCAGTTAACAAAAGATTAGCAAGAGAAATTGGTAGAAGGAACTTCCAGCCTAAGTCTAGTAGTTGATCAATTCTTACTCTTGGGGTTGTCCAACGTAATAATATTGCAATAAATACTAAAATATATGCCTTAAGAACAGTCATTACAATTCCGATTGAAGCAGTAAAAACTTGTATTAAAGGAGCATTAAGTGGGATATTTAGAAATTTAGCTATTATCTCAACAGGAATAGGTAAACCCCAACCCCCTAAGTAAAGTATAGAAACTAATAACGCTGAAAGAATTAAATTTATATAACTACCTAAATAGAATAATGCGAATTTCATTCCAGCATATTCAGTTTGATAACCTGCTACTAATTCTTCCTCCGCTTCTGGCAAGTCAAATGGAAGTCTCTCGCATTCTGCAAGAGCACATATCCAGAAAATTATGAATCCAATAGGCTGTCTCCATATATTCCAACTTAATATCCCCGCTCCGCTTTGTTGATTAACAATATCAATAGTACTTAGAGAATTTGTCATTAACACAATAGCTAGTACAGATAATGCCAAGGGTATTTCATAACTAATAGATTGTGCAGCTGCACGTAATCCACCTAGTAATGAGTATTTATTATTAGAAGCATATCCGCTCATTAGAAGCCCAATAGGCTGAATACTACTTAATGCAATCCATAAAAATATTCCAATACCAACATTGCTAATTAATAAGTCTTGACCAAAAGGAACTATTAGCCAGGAAAGGATAACTGGTACTAAAACCAATATTGGACCTGCAGTGAATAGAATAGAATCAGCTTTAGCTGGAATAATATCTTCTTTTACGAGTAACTTAAGACCATCTGCAATTGGTTGAAGTACACCAAGTGCTCCTGCATATTCAGGCCCTATTCTCTGTTGAGCTGCAGCAGATATTTTTCTTTCAAGCCAAACAGTTACTAATACTCCAACAACTGCCGAAACTAAAACCAAAAGCATTGGAAGAGGTAGCCAAATTATATGAGCGATTTCACTTGACAGGCCTAAACCCTTTAAGAATTCATTAAAGATATATTCTAGGTCTAATCCGTTTTCCAAAATTTTGATGTTATTTACTTAATAGATTAACTCGCCATAAACAATATGTGTGTTTTTTATGAAAAGCTACAAATATTATTTTCGATTTTCTAAACTGATCCAATCTCTTGGAGCTGAACCGGTGTAGATTTGCGAGGGCCTGAAAATTCTATTTGCTCCTAATTGTTCTCTCCAGTGTGCTAACCAACCTGCGACTCTGGATATGGCAAAAATTGGAGTAAATAAGTCTCTCGGTATGCCAAGTTTTCTATAAACTAGACCGGAATAAAAGTCAACATTTGGGAAAATACCTTTTGGTCCAAGTCTTGGGATTGCTTCTGCTTCTAACTTTTTGGCAACATCATACATTTCATCTGCACCAAATCTTATAAAAAGTTCCTCCGCTAGTTTTTGAAGAATGATTGCTCTTGGATCTTTAACTTTGTACTCTCGGTGACCAAAGCCCATTATTTTAGTTTTATTTTGTATCGCACCTTCTAAAAAGGAAGCAGCTTTATCAGGAGTCTCAATATTTTCTAACATTGCAATTACATCCTCATTAGCGCCTCCATGCAGAGGGCCAGCTAAGGTTCCCACAGCCGAAGCAATAACGGCATAAGGATCTGTAAGAGTGCTTGCAGTAACCCTAGCGCTAAATGTACTAGCGTTTAAACTGTGCTCTGCATGAAGAATTAAACATCTATCAAACACTTTTGCAGCTATTGGATCTTGTTCTTTTTCAGTCAGCATG
>QCJI01000045.1 GCA_003216135.1 Prochlorococcus sp. AG-409-A22
TTAGTAATTAAACTTGCTGCTTCATCCCAACCAAAATATTCGAGCATCATTACTCCACTAAGAATTACTGATCCTGGATTAATTTTGTTTAAGCCCGCATGCTTAGGCGCCGTTCCGTGAGTCGCTTCAAAAATTGCTGCATTGTCACCAATGTTTGCACCTGGAGCCATGCCTAGTCCACCTACTATTGCTGCAGCTGCATCAGAAATGTAGTCTCCATTAAGGTTTAACGTCGCAAGAATTGAATATTCTTGTGGTCGTGTTTGAATTTGTTGGAATATACTATCAGCTATACGATCATCAACTAAAACTAGTTCTTTCAATTTCCTATCACCATGGGAATTTGATATTGATGCAATTACTTCTTTAATTTCTTTGCAAATAAATACTCTTTTATCACTTGTAAGCTTGTCATAACCAGGTTCAATCATCCTGGCGTTATTTTCAATTGTAATTTCTGGATTTTTCTGAATATTATCTAAAATCCAGCTTTCTCTTTCTGTAATGCAGTCCTCTCTAAATTCATTGACTGCTAATTCATATCCCCAATCTCTAAAGGCCCCTTCTGTATATTTCATGATATTACCTTTATGTACAAGAGTGACATGCCTTTTATCTCCTGATAATCTTTTTGCGTGCTCAATAGCCTTTCTAATATGCCTTTGGCTACCTAATTTGCTTACTGGTTTTATTCCAATTCCTGAACCCTTTGGTATAGATCTTCTTTTTAAATTCTTACTATTTGGTATAAGAACATTATTAAGGTGATTAATTAAATCAAGGCAATTTTTATCTGCAGCTTCCCATTCAATACCCATGTATATGTCTTCTGTATTTTCTCTATAAACAATTACATCTAAGTCTTGAGGCTTTTTATGAGGACTTGGTGTGCCTGAGTAATATCTGCATGGTCTAACACAGCTATATAAGTCAAAAATTTGTCTTAATGCAACATTTAACGATCTAATACCTCCTCCCACTGGAGTTGTTAAAGGACCTTTGATTGCCACCCCAAAGTGTCTAATTGCTTCAATAGTATCTTGAGGTAAATAGTTATATGTTCCATAAATCTCACAAGCTTCATCTCCTGCATAGACTTTAAACCAATTAATTTTTCTTGCGTTCCCATAGCTTTTTTTAATTGCTCCATCAAGAACAGCTTGCGTTGCTGGCCATATGTCAACTCCAGTTCCATCACCTCTAATATAAGGAACTATTGGATTATTAGGGACATTCGGTTTGCCTTTATTAAAAGTTATCACCTCTCCTTCAGTAGGTAAATTTAATTTTTCAAATTTAGGCATAGCACTGAAGTAATTTATAAAAAAGATAACTAATGAAAGTTCTTTATATTTTAAGTGGGAATGAGGTACTTTCTTTAAAATGCAAGAAATTTATTATTCAAATGTGAATTGAGAATAGTAAGTTGATCAGCATTTCAACATTTTTGTTAATAGAAAAGAAATTTAATATGCAAGCCATACGAAACTATGTCATTTTTCAAAAAATTACATAGCTATTTTATGAATGCAAGTTCAAATGTTAGTAATGTTGAAATAGCTAAGAAGGTTGCCTCTACTGCCGCATTGTTTCGTAAATATTTCCCAGATGCGAGTGTAAATTTTAGTCCTTGGGATAATTCAAATAATGAAGCAAAGTTAGATACTCTTGATTTTGCATTTCATTTTCCAGGGTGGAGTCCTCTTATTGAATGTAGAGCAATACTCTTACAATTGAGAATTGAAAATGTAAATGATAATAGAGTCCCTAAATTGTTAGGCATAATAATGCGTGGCATGATTATTCCCTCTGAAAGATGGAGAGTAGCTACAATTGGTGAATGGGAAATGACAGGTACACATTTACCTCAAAAGGACCAAAAAGATAATCTTTTTCTGGTATGTAAAGAAGTTTATAATTTATTCTCTACAACATCCGCTAGTAACAAAAATTAGCTGTTTTATGTATTTTCCTTGTAAATTAAATATACAAACAAACTTTATTAAAGATAAATGGCAGTTGCTCTTGCAGGACAATTAAGAGAAGGGACGAAGAAATCCCATACTATGGCAGAAAACACTGGCTTTGTGGCTTGCTTTTTAAAGGGAGTTGTTGAAAAAAAATCATATAGAAAATTAATTAGCGATTTATATTTTGTTTATGAGGCTATGGAACAAGAAATAGAAAGATTGGTACTTGAAGAACATCCTGTAATAAAACCTATTGGTTTCAAATCATTATTTAGAAAAGAAACACTTGAGAACGATCTCCAATTTTATTTTGGTGATAACTGGAAGAATGAAATTAATATTTCTCAATCCGCAAAAGAATACGTTAGTAGAATTCGTGAGGTAGCAAAAAATTCACCAGAGCTTTTAGTTGGCCATCACTATACCCGCTATATAGGAGATTTATCTGGGGGTCAGATTTTAAAAAAAATTGCAAAAAAGGCTTTAAACTTAAAAGGAAATAATGGTTT
>QCJI01000046.1 GCA_003216135.1 Prochlorococcus sp. AG-409-A22
TGGCAAAAGGCTGAAAGAACAAATGGATGAATGGCTATGATGGGCTTCTTTGCACTAATAGTTAATTATGAATTTTTTGGCTTGTACATTATAAATTGATCTTTATTTATAGGAAATTAATTAATAAGCCATTCAAATCTTTACCTTTTAAAACCACCTCTCTTTATCCATAAAAACCAAGTAATCCAGATAGGAGGTAGAAATTTTATCAAGAATAGGATCTTATATATATAAAATGGAGCATTTTCTATTCGAAATAAACTTATTAAAAATGAAAATATAGTTATCCAAAGTAAAATTAGTAATAGATTTGCTCCCAATAATGCAAATTTATTTTGTTTAAATATTTTTGGCATAAGATAAATATTTTTATATACCTAATTCTAAATAAGCCTAGAAAATAAAATTACTTTCTCAAAAAAACTTCAAATTTAAAATCCATATCCAGAAAAAAAATATACTGAATTTCATTCCTTCTCCTAATAGAACTCCGAACAAAATAGGGGGTGAGAAGATTAAAAACAAAATAGACAATACACTAAAAAAAGCAAAAGACCCCATAAGGAAGAAATCTCTTCTTCTTTTCCTTCTAAGTTCTTTTAAGGTTTTCCATTCCCATGAGACCAAACCGTAGAACTTTTCTGATAATAAAAATAAATACTTCATTACTCTTATTATTTTCTATTTCCTTGTCATATTTATAAATTTAATTTTAGATATTAGCAATAAACTTTAATCCCGTTTTCAGAAAGATAGTAAATTTTATCTTCGGAACTTTTAAAAAAAGTTAATCCTTTATATTGTGATCTTTTAAATTTATCTAGTCTTAGTTTATGTAAATCCCAATTATTTGTATTGATATCAGGATTAAATTGTTCTTCTTTTAAATTAGGATTAAAAGTTCCAAAACTGGTTTTTGTTTTTGCTGCTCTTTGGTATCGCTTTGTATAAAAATATAAAAGTATAAAACAAAAAATAATTAAAAATAGAATTGCTAATTTGTTTAACATTTTCAATTTTTATAATTTAAAACAACTTCATTTGAACAAATCAAGTCAAAGTAAGAATGCATTTTTTGGGGTAAGTAAAATATCCTATTTCTAGCTTCTTGTATTTTTGAATACATTTCAAGTGGTAATTTAAATATGATTATAAACTTAGTCAGAATTTCTCAATGATTCAAAACTCAATTAATCCAAATTATGAAAAGAGAGTAGCTGAAAAATTTAGAGACGCTCAAAAATATTTAAAAGCAAATGGGTTTAGTAAATCAACTAAACATTTACTTGAGGATATTGAAAATACAGTTGAGAAATGATGCCAATACCTCATAATTTGCCGCAAATTAAATATAGATATGGTGATAGTTTTAGTACAATGCCTTAAAAAGGGAAACTATACATTAAATAAAAACTCCATAACATCCCCCTCATTTACTACATATTCTTTACCTTCGCTTCTCAGTAATCCTTTGGTTTTTGCTTTAGAAATCGAACCTGAATCTATTAAATCTTGATATGAAATAGTTTGAGCTCTAATAAATCCTTTTTCAAAATCAGTATGAATAACACCTGCTGCTTGAGGTGCAGTCATACCATCTTTTATCGTCCATGCCTTTGTCTCTTTTTCGCCAGTAGTAAAATAAGTTTTTAATCCAAGTAATTTATAAGTAGATCTAATTAAAGAACTTAATCCACCCTCATCTACTCCTAAGCCAACTAGATAATCTTTTTTATCTTCTGGTTCTAACTCTATTAATTCAGATTCAACTTGCGCTGATATTTTTATACATTCCGTATTTTCATTGCTTGCAAAACACTCAACTTTTGATGAAAAATCATTACCTTCAGACAAATCATTTTCATTCAAATTTGTTGCGTAAATAATTGGTTTTGCAGTAAGGAAGCCTAATTGCTTAATTATTAAATTTTCTTCTTCGCTAAAAGATATTGATCTAACTGAAAGTCCTTTCTCTAGCTCTTCCTCAATTTTTTCTAGTAAGGTATCTTCTTTTGCTGCCTCTTTACTAGTTTTAACCTGCTTTTTAATTCTTTCTCTTCTTTTTTGGAGTTGTGCTAAATCAGCTAAATTTAATTCTAGATTAATTATGTCAATGTCATCCAAGGGATCTACCTTGCCCGAAACATGAATTACTTCACTATCTTCAAAGCACCTCACAACATGAACTATTGCATCAACCTCCCTAATATTTGATAAAAATTTATTCCCCAAACCTTCTCCTTTACTAGCTCCTTTTACAAGACCTGCGATGTCTACAAATTCAATTTTAGTTGGAATAATAGTTTGGCTAGAACTTAAATCACCTAGCTCTTGCAACCTCTGATCTGGAACTGAAAC
>QCJI01000047.1 GCA_003216135.1 Prochlorococcus sp. AG-409-A22
TGCCTTTCCTGCCCTGTGGAAAGTTGCACTACTAACAAGCAATAATATTGTATTTAATGTTGGTATAGGCAACTCTAATTCATATATTGCACCTTCAGGTAATGGGTTTACTGCTTTATAAGTAAGATAAGCAGCAAAAAAACCAGCAAAAGTCATCCCGTCAGCAATGAGGAAAGTTACTAGTCCAAACATTCTGAAGTCTTCATGTTTTTCACTAACCTCAGAGCCATTTTTTTGAATTTCTTTTGAGCTATCTAAAGTTGTCATATCTTTTTATTTGTTTCAGAAAAAGAATATCCATAACCGTAAGGTTCTTCTACTAAAGGAGCTTCTCCCTCCCAATTCTCGACAGGCGGAGGAGATGACGTTAACCATTCAGGAGTTAAAGCATTCCAAGGATTATCTCCTGAATCTTTACCATTTCTAATACTTAGAAATATGTTAACTAAAAAAGGGATAGTACTTATAGCCATTAATAGAGCCCCTATACTGCTAATTTGATTGACGAATTGAAATTGAGGATCATATTCTGCAACTCTTCGTGGCATGCCATTTAAACCAAGCCAATGTTGAGGAGCAAAGCATAAGTTAAATCCAATAAAGGTAATAGCAAAATGTAATATTCCCAATTTTTCACCCAGCATTTTACCCGTAACTTTTGGGAACCAATGATAAATGGATGAGAAAATAATAAAAACAGTTCCTCCATAAACTATGTAATGGAAGTGGGCTACAACAAAATATGTATCATGTACATGAATATCAAAAGGAACTTGTGCTAGAGCAACTCCTGTAATCCCTCCAAAAACAAAATTTATAATAAATCCACATGAGAATAACATCGCACTATTTATAGATATTTTCCCTCCCCATAAGGTTGCCACCCAATTGAAAAACTTTATTCCAGTTGGAACTGCTATAAATGAAGTGGCAATAGTAAAGAATAATCTCATCCAAGGAGGTGTTCCACTAGTAAACATGTGGTGGGCCCAAACAACTAAACCAAGGACAACTATTCCCATTATTGAATAAACCATTGTCGTGTATCCAAAAAGTGGCTTTCTAGAATGCACTGGAAGGATTTCACTTACCAAACCAAAAGCAGGAAGAACCATAATGTAAACAGCTGGATGAGAATAAAACCAAAATAAATGCTGATAAACTACCACGTTCCCACCTAAGACAGGATTAAAAAAACCTGTATGAGCAACAATATCAAAGCTAAGTAAAATCAATGTTCCTGCTAATACTGGAGTTGATAAGACTACTAATAAACTTGTACCAAGCATTGCCCAGCAATACATTGGTAATTGCATAAGTTTTAATCCAGGCCTTCTTAATTTGATTATTGTCGCAATAAAGTTTATTCCTCCAAAGATAGAGCTTCCACCAAGCAATAAAACACTAATGATCCAAATTATCTGTCCTGATTGAGGCGTGGTTATACTCAAAGGCGGGTAAGCAGTCCATCCAGATTGTGCAGCTCCTTCAATAAAATAACTTGTTATTAGCATTAAACCTGAAGGTGGGATTAGCCAAAAAGCTACAGCATTTAATCTTGGGAATGCCATATCTCTTGCACCTACATAAAACGGGATTAAATAATTTCCAAAAGCCCCATTTACTACTGGCACTATCCAAAGAAAGATCATTATTGTCCCATGCAAGGTTAAAAATTGGTTATATACATCTCTTGGTAGAAAGTCAGACATTGGGCTTGCTAGTTCTATTCTTATTGCGCTTGCTAAAGTCCCTCCAATTAAATAAAAAAGAAAACCACAAACCATGTATTGGATTCCAATTACTTTATGATCAAGGCTAAAACTAAAGTATTTGAGCCAGCCATTAGGTTGAAGACTCTCATTATTTTCTTTTTGTCGATCAATTGATATTGTCATAAATTAACCTCTGTTTTTTTATTTTTATTGAACCAATCTTTGTAATCAGATTCCTCTTCAACAATAACGGAAGCTCTCATTCCTCCATGATATGGACCACATAGTTCAGCACAAATAATTGGATATTTACCAACTTTTGTGGGAGTGAAATTTAAGATAGTTGGTTGGCCAGGAATAATATCTTGTTTAATTCGGAACTCTGGTATCCAAAAAGCATGTATAACATCTTTAGATTCCATTCTCATTGATACTTTATTATTAACAGGAACGTGGAGCTCTCCTGAAATAAATTCGCCTTCGGGATAATTAAAGAGAAATGCAAATTGCATAGCTGAAACTTCAACAG